>CANISN010000001.1 GCA_947470165.1 Burkholderiaceae bacterium
ATGGGGTCTTTGCAAAGACGTTTACGTAATTGCATGAGTGGTGTGCGCGCTAAGCAGTTTGAGTACGGCTCAACAGAAATGGCTCAACTAGAGCTCTATCTCATGTGGCGAGCAAGCGGAATGCCTTTGGAAACCCCAGGGGTTCGGCCTTGAGTTTCGCTTTAGTCTGAGAGGACTACAGAAGTCGCGCCGTTAATCAATACCCGTTCATGCAGCTAATAACGTAGGGTGCGCGAGAGTACGGTGCGCTCTAAATCACGACCCTTGCGAACTAAATCTTCAGGTGTATCGCCATGAGTAACACGGGCGACGTCTTGCTCAATGATCGGACCTTCGTCTAGAGTTTACGAGACCCAATTTTAGACTGCTTATGCTAGGAGCTGAAAAGCAAACTCCTGCCGGCGAATCATTATTGGGCTTTGGGTGCTGCAATATCAGCTGGCCCTAAATAAGCTTCGCTCATATCTTTTATTTTAGGGATGGGGATGTCTGTACAAATTGGCTTTAGTCCCAAAGCATTCAGAAAGTTGCAATCCTGCTTAGTGGCTGCTGAGGCAGCGTGTTCTAAGGGTGATTTGCCGGTTGTCACAGTGGATATAGCGCTGGCTGCGGTGGTGGGGTTGGCAACAGCCACTGAGGCAACTGCAGTGCCTGCAGAACTGGCTACGGTAGTAGCTGAGCTTCCTAGAGCAAGTAGTGGCGCAGCACAGCCAGTTAAATTGCAGCAGAGGGCTAAGATACCAAGGATAGGGCTTGAATAAAAGAAAAAAGCAGACCGACCCAAAGAGTTTGGTCTGCCAAAAGACATCCTCAAGATGGCTATTTTATTTACGTTTGCAAACAACGTTAAAGACTCCCGCTGCCCAAGATTCACTTACAACGGGCTCGAATTCACTCTTTGGGGTTTTGTTATCTGAAACTACTTTGCCAGCACCTTTATTACCGGCAAACTCTTTGTATTCAATTGGGCGGTAGCTGTTGGCAGGACAGTTATATTCATTAATGCCGATGATGGAGCTAACAGGCTGTTTTGTTTTTGGGTTCATACCCGGCTTTTTAAAATCTAACATCGACATGATTTGTGCTTTTTCACCTACATCGCTTATGGTGTCTAGATCTACATAAACCACCATGCGCTCATTGGAGCCCAATTCTTTCCAAGCTGCAAAGCTATTGGAGAGTGGCAATAGGGTAAGGGCTGATAAGAGGGTGAGTGCACATATTTTTTTCATATTAGCTAGCATGGTAATTATTGAATTAAGTTAAGCCCTGGCTGGGCAAACAAAAGTTATTCTAAACTCCCCAGCTTATTTTTCCTTATTAATTAGATCAAGTTTCCGATTTACTTTCTGAGGCTTCATTTGCAGGGGAAGGTATTCATTTTGAGCCCACAAGGTCCCCATATTTCGGTAGAGCTTACTCTGTACCCAGCCTGATTGGCCGGTTTGATAAATAAAGAGCGATTGCTCTAAATCTGAGAGATCGTAGAGCGCTCTTAGGCTAGGCGCTTGCTTAGTCTCAAATGGATTATCGGCCTTAAGGAGCTCGAGCCTGCCCACATTAATGGTGAAGCTATCGCCTGGAAAGGGCTGTCGCAAATTGAATAGGCTCCCTAAAAAAGGAACTTTACTAAAAGGACGGTGCTCTGAGACCGCAATATGTGCATTACCCCAAGTCCAATTTATAGGATTACTTCCCAATTGCGCGCTCAGTTGTTCTAGTGCTTGATCCATCGCTGCATTTGAAGCATCAGCACAGCTTTCAATCTGCTCAGTTTTTGGATCATTACACCATGGGCTATCAGGATTTTGTAACTGTAGTATCAAGGCTTGTCTAAAGCTACGCGCTCCATAATTTTCTGTGAATAAATAAGATAAGCGAGAGAAGAGTTTGCGCGTGAGTTGATCTACCCAGGCATTAAAAATGAGTGCGCTTGAACTATTTACTCGCATATCACCATCAAAGTTTTTGATGAGCTCAGAGGTTTGCTGAGCTAGGGGGTGCTTTGATTGGGTGGATTTAAAGAGTTCTAATAATGGGGTGGCGCCTAAAGATAGGGTATCCGCCTGCATGGATTTCATAGAAGCAATATCGTGATTTGATTTGCCTGTAATCAACTCCGCAATTCTATCGTAGCGAGTTGGCAGTTCCCAGTCACCCGTTAATGGATTGGGATCATTACTGGCTAATATTTTTTGATTGGCGGTGGCAATCCAGTTGGCGTCGGGGTTATTACTATTTGGTAGTTGTTCAAAAGGGACGTATCCAGTCCAGTCATATTGCTTTTCCCAACCCAGCGCTGGAGCAACGCCATACAAGCCTTGATGAAGAGTCCGCTTAGGCGCAACCCCTGCAGCCTGATAGGAAATATTACCATCGACATCAGCCATCACTACGTTTTGCATTGGCGCATAGTTTTTGCGAAGCGCTTTCTTAAAGGCATCTAAATCTTTTGCATGATTCATATCCAGCAGACCAGCGACAGATTGATTCTCAACATCTAAGGCAGTCCAGCGCAGTGCTAGGGCATAACGATTAGTATCAATGATGCGCTTGGCACGTGCATACGATTCGGAAATCACGGGGCCGTGCTGCGTTTCTTTGACTAAAAAACGTTGCGATACTTCACCTTTGATGTCAATAATTTCTTGGCGAACTGTAAAGGGTAATGGGCCATCTGGACCGCGATAGACACCTGGATTTTTAGGGTCTAATTGCTCAATGTATAAATCTTGGACATCTGGACCTGTATTCGTGAAACTCCAAGCAAATTTATCCGTCCTGCCCAATACGACCCCTGGAATGCCGGGAAGAGAAGCGCCAATGACATTGAGGCCGGGTGCCTCTAGGTGAGCCATGTACCAAATAGCAGGGGCAGAGAGACCCAAGTGCGGATCGTTTGCGAGCAAGGGCTTGCCAGATGAGGTGAGCTTACCGTTCAGCGCCCAATTATTCGAGCCGATACTATCTTTGCCACCTGGCAGTTCTTTAGCGGTTAATTCAGTTGCAGGAAGCGGCTTAGATTTTTGATCCCTTACCACTGAGTTTGGATTGAAGACATTAATATCGCGATAGATTTTGGCGAAGTCGACATTACTTACCGGTGCGCCTGGCGTATAAGCTGGCATTACTTCCCATATTTGCTGCGTTGTCAGGAATTGCGATAACTCAAGGCGTTGTAATTCTTTATGCCAATTTCCACCAAGATCGAGAGCCATCATTAGCATCCATGCCACACTATCACTGGGCGACCAATGACCTGGTTGAGATCCGGTTAAGAAATATTCAAGAGGAAGCGCCCAGCCTAAGTGGGCGTTACCAGCATTGACACCATCTGCATAGGACTGTAATAGTCTTTTTGTGGCAATAGGGTAGCGATCAAATTGTTTTTCAGCAGTGTGTTTAATGCCCAGAGTCCGAATAAAGCGATCGATTGCTAGAGTTTCTTTACCCAAGATTTCAGAGAGTCGCCCACTCGCCAACCGACGATTGACTTCCATTTGCCAGGAGCGCTCACTAGCGTGCAAATAGCCTAAAGCAAAAAGTGCATCACTGGAACTCTTCGCTTGAATATGGGGTATGTCACTCTCGTCAAAAGTAATCGCAACGTTATCGCTCAAGCTTTTAATTACCCGTTTACCGGAGGGGCTAGTTTGTGCCGAGACTAGGTAGATTAATCCGGCGGCAATACACAAGACAAGGATGATAGAACCAAGCCAGAAGATGCCTTTAAGGAGGGTCCTAAGGCCTGAGCTTGAGGTATGAATTTTCATGGCAACAGTTTAGTGGTTTTGCCCTAATTGGAGCCAAACCTTAGTGAAAGCTGTCTTCAAGCAGCTCACAGGCCTCACATGCTAAAATTTTGATTGTCTTGTTTTATTAAGTGCGGCTTTATTGCTCGTGCGAGCCCGAGTGGTGAAATCGGTAGACACAGCAGATTTAAAATCTGCCGACTCAAAAAAGTCGTGCCGGTTCGATTCCGGCCTCGGGCACCAATCGATTGATTTCAGGCATCCTTGAAACACCTTGCTATTCTTTTTCTACTTCTTTGTGCTGATCCTGCCCTAGCGGCAGAGCCTTTAGTTTTTTCCTGCGCGCGTACGGAAAACAATTACACCGAAGTCTATGAATTGAAAATAAGTCCCGCCTCCAAAAGTCAAAAGGCAAAAGTCTTTATTGATGGCCGAGATTTAGATCGTTCAAATGAGATGGGCAGGCAATCAATCAAAAATATTGTGATGGATGACTCAACCGTATTGATTTCAATGGAAGCGTATTTCCCGCCGGAGATTTTTGATGGCGTTCAGTATGGGGCAGGTTTAGTAATAACACTCATTGCGATTCAACGCTCTAGCGGCCAACTCAGAAAAGTCGAAACTATTCAGGGCGGAATTCTGTCGGCAACTCTAGGGGAGGGTACCAAGACCTATCAAGAGCAGTGCGCTATTGTTAAAAAGCCTTAATTCGGCTCCGTTACAAAACCCAGTTTAGTTAAGCCAGCGCGACGTGATGCCGCCAGTACTTGGGCAACGTATTCATACTTGACAGATTTATCTGCGCGTAAGTTAATTTCTGGTTGCGGCTCTTTCTTAGCTGCTTTTTCTGCATAGCGGTTGAAAGTTTCTAAATCAATTGCGGTACTATTCCAGAAAATTTGACCTTTGGCATCAATAGATAGCTGCACTGATTCTGGCTTGACTTCATTACGCACACTATTAGCTTTTGGGAGCTCAACCTTGACTGCTTGCTGGATAACTGGCAGGGTGATGATAAAAATAATTAAAAGCACCAACATGACATCCACCATGGGAGTCATGTTAATTTCGGCCATAATGCCACTTTCTTCTGGATCGTTCTGAAGATTAAAAGACATATTTATTCTCCAGACTTTATGCGGGCACCAGTCACAAAGTAAGCGAGAAGATCGTTGCCAAAGCGATTGAGATCGGCAAGCAATAATTTATTCGCACGGTTGATAGCGTTAAAACCCAGCACCGCCGGAATCGCAACAGCCAAACCCAAAGCAGTCATGATGAGTGCCTCACCAATTGGGCCGGCAACTTGATCAATTTGCGCACTGCCAGAACTACTAATTGCAATCAAGGCGTGATAGATGCCCCATACCGTTCCAAACAAGCCAATAAATGGTGACGTTGCGCCAGTAGATCCTAGAAAGGTAAGCCCCTTTTGAAGTTGTGCTGCAACACCATCAATGCTGCTCTTTAGGCTTCTCGCCATCCACTCGGAGTAATTCAAGGTCAGCAAGAGTTCACGATGATTGGTAGCTTGACTTTGATGATGCGTGGAAGCGCTACTTGCCGCCCTAGCAATCTGATAGTAAGGGTTGCTTGCATGACTAGTGAATGCGTTCAGGCCTTGGTCGTAAGATGTAGCACGCCAAAATTGATCTAATTCTGATTTGAGTTTACGTAAATTACGCAAGTCCCAAAATCGAGAAAGGAGAATGACCCAAGTAACGATGGAGCAGAAGAGTAGGGCAAGTGCTAAAAAGCGAGTGATAGCATCGCCTTCGAGCCATAAATTTGCTAAGCCAAATGGTGTATTCATAATAATTAATTCTTTAAATTAAATTTAATTAAAAGGTTTGTAGAAATTCTGGCGGGTGAGCCGTTGACTAAAAATGGTTTAAAACGATAGCGTCGACCAATCTCGGTAGCAGCTCGATCTAGTCTGGGAAATGAGCTAGAGCGGAGCAAGGCTACATCTTCAACGCTTCCTGATTCATCAATAATCAACCTGACTACCACTTCACCTTGTTCTCCGGAGCGCTTGGAAAAGGATGGGTAGTAGGCATCTGCATCCGGTTGATATACGACAACTAGTTTACCAATGTCAGTCTGAATCGGTGTGCCGTTGCCTCCTGAGGTGGTTGCGGGTGCAACCGCGGCATTGGGAGCCTGGGATTCGCTTTTTGCTTGGGGTGCCGGCGGTATTGCTGCCTGTTGCTGGGTCTGTGGCGGTGTCGGTGCTTGGGTGGACTTTTCATCCACGGTTTTCTTCTTTTCCTCTTGCTTGGGCTTGGGCGGTGATGTTGGAGTGGCTTGAGGCTGCCTTGCTGCCTCAGGACTCACTAGATTGGCCATAACTCGCGCATCGTCGATATTATTCTCGTTATCAGGCTTCATGCCACTCTGAAATCCAATGAGGAAGAGTAGATGCAGTGCGACGACGATGCAGATGATAATTCGATCAGTTTTATCAAAGGGCAAGCGAGTACTTATTCGAGCTAAGAAGGTATTCATTTAAAGGTACCCACTAACTGAGATTGAATGTGGTGGGGCACTAGATCAGATTGCATTAATTCTTGGGCCATCTTAAGTAAGGCGCTTGAATCTTTGCTGCTAATAAATGATATGGAGCCAAAACGACCATCTTCTAGTTGCTTGCCTTGCGCTTCTAATCTCCGCTTGAGTTGGCGCACTACTGCATCGCTGGTATCAATGAGATTGATTGAGTCGCCTAAAAGTTTACGAATAGCCTTTCTCAAAAAAGGGTAGTGCGTACATCCAAGGACAAGGGTATCTGCACCCGCATCTTGGATGGGTTCTAGATGCTCGGCGAGAAGTTCTAATGTTTCTTCGCTATTGGCTAGTCCGGCCTCAATTAAAGGAACTAAACCAGCGCCCGCTTGTTTAATGAATTGGCAGTTACTCGGAAGTGTTGCTAGCAAAGCGTTGAACTTATCGCTTTTGAGTGTCGCCTCAGTCGCAAGCACGCCCACTACACCATTGCTTGATTGCATTGCTGCTGGCTTAATGCCAGGCTCTACACCAATGATTGGAATGTGGTTCAGCTCACTGCGGATATTCGCTATTGCTTCGGCGGTAGCGGTATTACAAGCCACCATAATCGCATCACAACCCTCAGCTGCTAAATACTGACAAAGCTCCATACTGCGGGAGGCAATCCATTCACTCGATTTTTCTCCATAAGGAGCATTAAGAGAGTCGGCTAAATAAATATAATTATGCTCGGGAAGCTGACGCAGGGCCTCATCCAAAATGGATAAGCCTCCAACGCCAGAATCAAAAACCCCGATGAGTGCCAATGAATAGTCGCTTATTTATAAATCACTATTGAGTAATCGCCTTAAGCAATCGTAACTGGAATATTGCCAATCTTTGCCTGCCATTCTTTTGGGCCAGTATCATGCATCGAAATACCAGCAGAGCTCACGGCTACAGTCACCGGCATATCCTTGACATCAAATTCATAGATGGCTTCCATGCCGAGGTCAGCAAAACCAACTACCTTTGCCGTCTGGATAGCTTTGGATACTAAGTAAGCGGCACCACCAACAGCCATTAAGTAAGCTGATTTATGTTTCTTAATCGCTTCAATTGCAGTGGGCCCACGCTCCGCTTTACCAATCATCGAGATTAGACCTGTCTGAGACAGCATCATTTCTGTAAACTTATCCATACGAGTGGATGTTGTTGGGCCTGCTGGACCAACTGCTTCATTGCCCACTGGATCGACTGGGCCTACGTAATAGATCACACGATTCTTAAAGCTCACTGGCAATGCTTCACCTTTAGATAGCATATCTTGGATGCGCTTATGTGCGGCATCGCGACCAGTCAAAATCTTACCATTGAGAAGAAGTGTCTCACCTTCTTTCCAGCCGGCTACTTCTTCAGCAGTCAGGGTGTCTAAGTTCACACGCTTAGATTTTTTGGTATCTGGAGTCCAGGTGACATCCGGCCAATCAGACAATGAGGGCGCCTCCAATTTGGCGGGTCCATCCCCGTGCAAATGGAAGTGAACGTGGCGGGTGGCGGCGCAGTTTGGAATCATGGCTACTGGCAAAGACGCTGCATGAGTTGGATAGTCCATGATCTTGATATCTAGAACGGTGGTTAAACCACCTAGACCTTGCGCGCCAATTCCGAGCCTATTTACTTTGTCGAAAATCTCTAAACGTAGTTCTTCGATGCGGTTTTGTGGGCCACGAGTAATTAACTCCTGAATGTCCACTGGACCCATCAAAGCCTCTTTAGCCATCAGCATGGCTTTTTCTGGGGTTCCACCAATGCCAATACCTAAGATACCGGGAGGGCACCAACCTGCACCCATTGTTGGCACAGTTTTAAGAACCCAGTCTACGATCGAGTCGGAAGGATTGAGCATGACCATCTTGGCCTTGTTCTCAGAGCCACCACCTTTGGCAGCACAAATTACCTCAACATCGTCCCCTGGAACGATTTCATAATGAATAACGGCAGGGGTGTTATCACCTGTGTTTTTACGTTTACCCGCTGGATCGACCAATACTGAAGCGCGAAGCGGGTTATCTGGGTTCATATAAGCGCGGCGCACTCCTTCGTTCACCATTTCAGTCACGCTCATAGTGGCGTCGCCCCATTGGACATTCATACCGATTTTGAGAAAAACGACTGCAATACCAGTGTCCTGACACATCGGGCGATGACCCTCCGCACACATGCGGCTGTTGGTCAAGATTTGGGCAATCGCATCCTTAGCAGCGGCACCTTGTTCTAGTTCATAAGCCTTGCCCATTGCTGAGATGAAGTCCTTAGGATGGTAGTAAGAGATGAACTGGAATGCGTCAGCAACGCTTTGAATGAGATCTTGTTGTTTGATATTAGTCATGGTTTTAGGCTTAATTAAGTAAGGTTTTTTCTATTTTAAGGGTTTGCCATAGAGCAAATCTAGCGTGTTTTAACTTATCTTATTAGCTCTTGGGGATGTGTCTCCCTAATTCTGCGTTATTTTCGCGGAAAAAGACGACTGATTTTTGAATAGAAGGGCTGTGAAGTATGGAACCATCATTAATGCAAGAAAACCGCGTATTTAACCCACCTGCAGATTTTGTTAAGGGAGCTGCAGTTCCAGGAATGGAAGCTTACAAGAAGCTGTGTGCGGAAGCTGAGAGAGATTATGACGGTTTCTGGGGGCGTCTTGCAAAAGAAAATATGTACTGGAAAAAGCCTTTTACTAAGGTTCTTGATGAATCCACAGCACCTTTTTACAAATGGTTTGAAGACGGTACAACTAATGCTTCCTATAACTGCTTAGATTGCCAAGTTGAAAATGGTCTGGGTAAAAAGAATGCGATCATTTTTGAAGCAGACGATGGTTCAGTAACTAACGTCACTTACCAAGAAATGCTTGAGCGCGTTTGTAAGATGGCAAACGCTTTGCGCAAAATGGGCATCAAGTCTGGTGACCGAGTCATTATTTATATGTCAATGTCGATTGAAGGCATTGTGGCAATGCAAGCTTGTGCACGTATTGGCGCGATTCACTCAGTTGTATTTGGTGGTTTTTCAGCAAAGTCACTTCAAGAGCGCATTGTCGACGTTGGTGCGGTTGCAGTAATTACTGCCGATGAACAGCTCCGCGGTGGAAAGGCGCTTCCACTAAAAGTGATTGTTGATGAGGCGATCGCCTTGGGTGATTGTGACAAAGTCAAAAACGTTATCGTATACAAGCGTACTGGTGGCAATATACCAATGGTCTCTGGACGGGATTCTTGGATGCATGAGCTTGTCGCAAATGAAGCGGCAACTTGTGAGCCAGAGTGGGTTAGTGCTGAGCATCCTTTGTTTATTCTTTATACATCTGGTTCGACTGGTAAGCCAAAAGGCGTACAACATTCAACGGGTGGTTACCTCTTGTGGGCCATTCTCACAATGAAGTGGACCTTTGACATCAAGCCAAGTGATGTGTTCTGGTGTACTGCCGACATCGGCTGGGTAACAGGTCACTCATATATTACTTATGGTCCGCTCGCAGTTGGCGCCACAGAGATCGTGTTTGAGGGTGTACCAACTTATCCAAATGCCGGCCGTTTTTGGGACATGATTCAGAAACACAAAGCAACGATTTTCTATACTGCACCAACAGCTATTCGTTCATTGATTAAAGCATCTAGTAACGATCAAGCAGTCCATCCAAAGAGCTATGACCTTTCTTCATTGCGCCTCCTGGGCTCTGTCGGTGAGCCGATTAACCCAGAAGCTTGGATGTGGTACTACGAGAATGTGGGTGGCTCACGTTGCCCCATCGCAGATACTTTCTGGCAGACTGAAACTGGTGGCCACATGATTTCTCCATTACCGGGCGCGACTCCAATGATTCCGGGTTCATGCACACTCCCATTGCCAGGCATCATGGCAGCGATTGTGGATGAAGCCGGTGTGGATGTGCCAAATGGAAGTGGCGGCATCTTAGTTGTAAAGCGCCCATGGCCTTCGATGATTCGTACTATTTGGGGTGATCCCGATCGTTTCGTAAAGTCTTACTTCCCAGAAGAGTTGGGCGGTACTTTGTATCTTGCTGGCGATGGGGCAATTCGTAATAAAGATACTGGTTATTTCACGATTACTGGTCGTATCGATGATGTCTTGAATGTATCAGGTCACCGAATGGGTACGATGGAAATCGAATCTTCTTTGGTAGCTAATCCTCTGGTTGCTGAGGCTGCGGTAGTGGGCCGTCCTGATGATATGACTGGCGAAGCGATTTGCGCATTTGTGGTTCTCAAGGGTGGTCGCCCAACTGGTGATGAAGCTAAGAAGATCGCACTGGATTTGCGTAACTGGGTTGGTAAACAGATTGGCCCAATTGCTAAGCCGAAAGATATTCGTTTTGGCGATAACTTACCCAAGACGCGTTCTGGCAAGATCATGCGCCGTTTATTGCGTGTAATTGCAAAAGGCGAGGAGATTACTCAAGATACTTCTACGCTTGAAAACCCAGCGATTTTGGATCAGCTCAAGCAGCCTTTATAAGTGTTGGGCGAAAACCCTTCTGGGAAACGTATAATGATCGGTTGTACGGAAGGGTGGATGAGCGGTTTAAGTCACACGCCTGGAAAGCGTGCGTAGGTTTATAGCCTACCGCGGGTTCGAATCCCGCCTCTTCCGCCAGTTGTTTGAAGCCACCTTCGGGTGGTTTTTTCATGGGTTTTTAATCAATTTTGAGCTAAATCAGCCCCTCTATTGCAATTATTTACGTTGCCAACCCCCTGTTTTGCATCAAAAAATGGGGTTTTCAAATATATTGTTGCATTGCCGCAAATAGTTCTTGCGGAGCAATAAAAAACTTCTTACAATGGTGCATCGCAATAAATTTTATCAACTTAAAAAGTTAGGAAAACACCATGTTCCAAAATCAATTAAACGACCAATTTTCACAAGCTCAAACTAAAGCTGTTGAAAACGCAAAGTATTTGGCTCAAGTAGCTGTTGAGAGTGCCCAAGAATTGTCAGAAATCAATCAAGCTGCTGCTAAAGACGCTTTGGTTGCTGCTCAAGAGGCTAGCACTCAATTGATGGCAATTAAAGATCCACAGCAATTGACTAAATTAGCTCAGCCAGAAGTTGCTCAAGAAGCCGCTAAGTATGCCGCTGCTTACCAAGCCAAAGTAAACAAAGTTGTGCGTAATGGCAACAAAGAAGTTGCTCAATTAGTTGATGCCTCTATCGATGACACTCGTGCTGAAATGGTTAAGTTTGTTAAAGAAGCTACAAAAACAGCTCCTGCTGGTTCAGAGGCTTTTGTATCTGCATTCAAAACTGCATTTGAAACTTCACTCCAACAGTTTGACCAAGTTCGCGCTACAGCAACTGATGCTTTCACTACCTTTGAGAAGAGTGTTGACGCTGCATTTGCTAACATTCAAGGTCAATACGCAGTAGCTAAGCCAGCTGCTAAAAGCCGCAAAGCTGCTTAATTAGTCTTAATTGCTGCATGCAAAGCCGCCTTCGGGCGGCTTTTGTCTTTCTAGTTGCCGTAATATCTCTGTACCAAACAAAAACGGAGAAAAATATGATCTTTGCAATTCTTTTAATGGATCGTCCTGGTACTGCTGAGTTGCGTATTCAAGTACGACCAGAGCATCGCGCCTATCTCGGAAAACTCGCTGACCAAATGGCTTTTGCAGGTCCGCTAACATCGGATGATGGTAAGACAACAGTCGGCAGCTTGTTAGTAATGGATTTTCCAAGCAAAGTAGATGTGGAGACCTGGTTATCTGATGAGCCATTCACCAAGGCAGGTGTTTATGAGAAGCCGGTCATTCACGCCTTTAATAATATGTGGGAGCAGAAGGTAGGCTTTCCACCTTCGGTATAAATAAAAAAGTCACCCCATTGGGATGACTTCGGAGTTAGATACGGACAGATTAGATCGGCTTGATCTGTAGCTTTCTAAATTTAATTATGCCGCCAGCGGACTGAAGCGCGATCGGCCCTTCTGAGAACTTACTGTCTCTTGCGTCAGCAACAGTAGGCACGCCATTCATCGAGACTTGAAGTTGAGGTCCGTTTGCCACGATTTCCATTGTGTTCCAACGGCCACCAGCTTTGTGTATTGGATTAACTTTGGCAATATCTACAATAGCCCCAGTAGAGTACTCTTGCCCAGGGCGGGTATCCCAAATATTGACTTCATACGCATTTCCAGCGGTCACTTTATTAGGGTCCTGGCAGCGAATAAAAATTCCACTATTGGTGTTAGATTCAGCCCAAAACTCAGCGCGAATAATGAAATTCCGATAACTTTTACTGCTCACCAAAAATCCCGACGACTTATTTCCCTCGACAATCCCTTTACCAATAACCCAATTTGCGTTGCCGATAATGTTCCAGCCATCCACGCTCACGCCATCTATTAAATTGGTGTAGCCATCTTGCGTTTGAGCATGGGCGTTGATAGAAAGAAGGGTGGTGAGCGAAAAGCCGATAAATAGAAGCTTCAGTATGATTCGTTTCATCGTAGACTCCAAATATATTTATTGTTGTTCGCGTCATATGACTGCTGTCTATTGTTACTGACTTATCTCAAGTTCCACAAGTACTCACTTTCCCTTAACTTGCACTCAGGAATCAAGTAGACTTGGAATATGAATTCATCTACATTGTGCTCCTTAGGCATTCTTGCCTTTGTTACTACTTTTGCCTTATCTGGCTGTGGCTCAATTGAGTCGTAGCCCATGAAGATTGCACATCTATTGGATGGCAGATTGGCAGCAAAGGCTATAAGGATTGCTTGAGGGCTAGGGTCTATGAACGTAAATTAGATTACTGACTTCCACCTGGCGCTAAACCCGCACCATCTGCAATCTAATTAGGGGTTTACCCTCATATTAATTCACTTGAGCGCCGTCAAGGACTTAAGGGTCGAAATAACTCAAAATCTTAAGTGATATTGGGATGACCCTGTGGAAAACGAAAAACATGATTTTCGCTATTTCAGGCACTCTCAAAGCAAGTATTTGGCATTATCTTGATCACATAAAAACATGGCAGCAATCATTGCGAAGAAATTAGAGACTACACACTATGAATCACCCTAAACCCTCAGGAGAAATCAAGGCTGTTGCTATAGCAACAGCGGATGATTTAAGGGAAACCATTCGTCGTAAAAGTAAGCTCAAAGGACGTCAAGCGGATGATGTGTCATTGGCAGAGATTCGCCAGTTAATTGGTGCAGACCTACATCGTCGTGATTTATTAATTGAAAATTTACACATACTCAATGATGAATACCGCGCTTTACATGATCGTCATTTAGTTGCCCTAGCAAAAGAAATGAATTTGCCTATGGCTGAAGTTTATGAAGTAGCCACCTTTTATCATCACTTTGAAGTAGTGCGTGGCAATGATCCAGTTGCGGATATCACCATACGCGTATGTGATGGTATCGCTTGCGAATTAGCGGGTGCACAAAAGCTTTTAGCAAAATTGCCGGCAATCTTAGGCAACCCTAAGGTCAAAGTCATTCCAGCACCCTGCGTCGGTCGTTGTGAGCAGGCGCCCATAGCGGTAGTGCACCAGTACCCAGTGTTATTTGCAACAGCAGATAAAGTTGCCGCAGCGGTAAAAAATAATCTAACTACTCAACCTGTAGCTAAAGATAATGGAAATTTTGATCCTGCAACCCTGGTTGAAAAAGGCGTGTCTCCTCAAGGTGATAATCAAGCAGTCTCTCCTGACTACGTTGGTTACGAGTCTTATCGTGCTCAGGGTGGTTACGTCTTAGCTAAAGAAATTATTGAAGGTAAAAAAGAAAGCTCGCGCGATGCAGAGAGCATTATTAAGGTAATGGAAAACTCTGGCTTACGCGGTCTTGGCGGCGCAGGTTTTCCAGCAGGTCGTAAGTGGCGTATTGTCAAGGATCAAGTAGCTCCTAAGTTGATGGCAGTTAATATTGATGAGGGTGAGCCAGGCACATTCAAAGACCGTACTTACTTAGAGCGTGACCCACATCGTTTCTTGGAAGGTATGCTGATTGCGGCAAATGTTGTAGGCATCGATGCTTGTTATATTTATTTGCGAGATGAATATCACGGTGCACGTGAGTTACTCGAGCTTGAATTAAAAAAATTACAAGCTAACCCACCATTTAAGCTTCCTTTGATTGAATTGCGTCGTGGTGCTGGTGCTTACATTTGCGGTGAAGAGTCTGCCATGATTGAGAGTATTGAAGGCAAGCGCGGCGAGCCCCGTATGCGCCCACCATATATTGCGCAAGTAGGTTTGTTTGGCCGACCAACTCTAGAGCATAACTTTGAAACTCTCTATTGGGTGCGCGATATCGTGCAGCGGGGACCAGAGTGGTTTAGTTCTTTTGGGCGCCATGATCGTAAAGGCTTGCGCAGTTATAGTGTGAGCGGCCGCATCAAAAACCCGGGTGTGAAGTTGGCGCCGGCAGGTATCACTATTCAAGAGCTTATCGATGAGTATTGCGGTGGCATGCAAGATGGTCATCAGTTCTATGGTTATCTGCCTGGAGGTGCATCGGGCGGAATATTGCCAGCTACGATGAATGACATTCCCCTCGATTTTGATACCTTGCAGCCCTTCGGATGCTTCATTGGATCAGCTGCGGTAATGGTGTTCGGTGATAAAGATAAAGCCCGTGATATGGCCTTGAACGTGATGCGTTTCTTTGAGCATGAGAGTTGTGGTCAGTGCACACCATGCCGCGTTGGTACGGGTAAGGCGGCTAAGTTGATGCTGGCAGCAACTTGGGATTATGAGACTTTAGAGGATTTAGCAACTGTCATGGTCGATGCCTCTATCTGTGGTCTAGGTCAAGCTGCACCAAACCCGATTCGCTGTATTGCTAAATATTTCCCGAATGAAGTTGCATAAGGAAGTTGCTTAATAAGAGATTAGGGAAAGACGAAATAAATATGAATGCACCAGTAAATCCTAAAGAACTTGAGCTACAAACAGTTGAGTTCAAGTTAGACGGTCAAACTATCGTTTCCTACGAAGGTGAAACTATTCTTAAGGCTGCCAAGCGGCACGGTATTGATATTCCGCATCTATGTTTTAAAGATGGCTATCGCCCAGATGGTAATTGTCGGGCTTGCGTTGTAGAAATCAATGGCGAACGTACTCTAGCTCCGAGCTGCTGCCGAAGTGCTACTCCTGGTATGGAGGTTAAGGCTAACAGCGAACGTGCATTGAAGAGTCAGAAGTTGATTCTGGAAATGTTGCTATCTGATATGCCTGATGAAGGCTTCAAGTGGGTGGGTGATAGTAAAGAAGAAGAGCAAAAAAACCAACATGGTGAACTGAGCACCTGGGCGGCGCGCTTAGATGTCACAGTACGACCTGAGCTAAAAGCCTTACGCCGAGATAAAGTTACCAATGATGTGTCACATCCAGCGATGGCAGTAAATCTCGATGCGTGCATTCAATGTAATCGTTGTGTACGCGCTTGTCGTGAAGAACAAGTGAATGATGTGATTGGCTACGCAATGCGTGGTGGTTATAGTGAGATCGTATTTGACTTGAATGACCCAATGGGTGATAGTACTTGCGTGGCTTGTGGCGAGTGTGTTCAGGCTTGCCCAACAGGTGCTTTGATGCCTAAGGGTTTGATCGGCTCACAAATAGTTGATCGCAAGGTTGACTCCGTTTGCCCGTTCTGCGGCGTGGGTTGTCAGATTACCTATAACGTTAAAGATGAAAAGATTGTCAGCGTTGAAGGTCGTGATGGACCTGCTAACCATAATCGCCTTTGTGTCAAGGGTCGCTTTGGTATGGACTACATCCATAATCCACAGCGCCTCACTAAGCCCCTCATTCGTAAAACAGGTGTTGCTAAGGATGAGACCTTGCTAGAGGGTAAGCAAGACTGGTCTGATATTTTCCGTGAAGCGAGCTGGGAAGAGGCTTTAGAAGTTGCCGGCGGTGGCCTAAAGAAGCTCAAAGATCAATACGGTAATAAAGTCCTAGCTGGCTTTGGCTCTGCAAAAGGCAGCAATGAAGAGGCTTACTTATTCCAAAAATTAGTGCGCACTGGTTTTGGTAGCAATAACGTCGACCATTGCACACGTCTTTGTCATGCATCTTCTGTTGCCGCTCTATTAGAGGGCGTAGGATCTGGTGCTGTCAGTAATCAGGTAAATGATGTTGAGCACTCGAGCATGATTTTCTTGATTGGATCCAATCCGACTGCCAACCATCCTGTAGCAGCAACGTGGTTTAAGAATGCCGCTAAACGGGGTGCGAAGATTGTTTTATGTGACCCGCGCATGACAGATATTGCCAAGTACGCTTGGCGAACGATGCAGTTCAAGCCTGATACCGATGTGGCTATGCTCAATGCCATGATCTACACCGTCATTGAAGAAGGTTTGGCCGATCAAGACTTCATTAAAAATCGTGCTAACAACTTTGAGGCACTTAAAGAAAATATTAAGGGCTACAGTCCAGAAGCCATGGCGCCACTCTGCGGCATTCCTGCAGAAACTTTACGTGAGGTCGCTAGAGAATTTGCGACCACCAAGTCGGCAATGATTTTGTGGGGTATGGGTATAAGCCAGCACGTTCATGGTACCGATAATGCGCGCTGCTTAATTGCCTTAGTAAGCATCACTGGTCAAATTGGTAAGCCTGGTTCCGGCTTGCATCCATTGCGTGGACAGAACAACGTGCAAGGTGCTAGTGATGCAGGTTTGATCCCCATGATGTTCCCAAACTACCAGCGTGTTGATAATCCAGAAGCGCATGCGTGGTTTGAGAAATTTTGGGATACCCCATTAGATAAAAAACCAGGCTATACCGTGGTAGAGATCATGCACAAGATCACTGCGCCGGATAGTGATCCAGACAAGATTCGTGGCATGTATGTCGAAGGTGAAAACCCAGCCATGAGTGACCCTGATTTGAATCATGCGCGTCATGCTTTAGCTTCATTGGATCTACTCGTAGTTCAGGATATCTTTATGACTGAGACTGCACTCTTAGCAGATGTAGTATTACCAGCTAGCGCATGGCCTGAGAAGGTTGGTACGGCAAGTAATACTGACCGGATGGTGCAGATGGGCAAGAAGGCAATTAATCCACCTGGAGATGCTAAGCCTGATTTGTGGATTATTCAGCAGATCGCTAAGCGTATGGGCCTTAATTGGAACTACCAAGGTATTGATGATGGCGTTGCGGCGGTATACGAAGAGATGCGTCAAGCAATGCATGCAGCTATTAACGGCATTACTTGGGAGCGCCTCGAAAAAGAATCTAGTGTGACTTATCCATGTCTTTCCGCTGAAGACCCAGGTAGACCAATTGTGTTTAATGATAAGTTTGACACCAAAGATGGACGTGTAAAGCTCGTGCCAGCAGACATCATTCCTGCGAATGAGCGGCCTGATGCTGAATATCCCTTTGTATTGATTACGGGTCGCCAGTTAGAGCACTGGCATACCGGCAGTATGACCCGTCGTGCAACTGTACTGGACGCTATCGAACCAATGGCTACTGTATCGATGCATGGTGAAGATATGACCCAGCTAGGTGTTTCTGCTGGTGATGTGATCACCGTCCAATCTCGTCGAGGTGAGGTCGGTATCCATGTGCGCAGAGATGATGGCACACCCCGTGGAGTGATCTTTATTCCGTTTGCCTATTATGAGGCGGCAGCCAACTTAATCACCAATTCTGCCCTAGATCCATTTGGCAAGATTCCGGAATTTAAATACTGTGCAGTCAAACTCGCTAAGGGTGGTCAGGTTGCCACAGTGATGGGTTACGGTACTAATGACACTAGCAGTCAGAAGACTGAATCACTCGGTTAATTATTAGATAAATTGGGAAGAGGTCGCCTTGGGGCGACCTTTTTCTTTAAAAGACCTTGTTTTCAACACTACTCCTTTTATAGTAAAACATCCAAGGGGGAGAAATTTAATGGGCATGTCAGTCAAAATTAATAATGAGTTATATGAGTTAGCCAAGGAAGAGGCTCGCAAGGAATGCCGCACAATTACTGGGCAAAAGTAGGGCGAGTAGCAATTTACAGTCCAGATTTACTGCCATCTTTTATTGCTGACTCATTAACTTCTCCATTAGAGCCGAGGCCGGTAAAGTTACCAAAATATAAGCTAGAAGAATTACTGGCTAACTGGAATCCAGAGATGAAACGCTCAAAAGAGGATGAGGAATGGCTTGAGATGAGACCCGCTGGCAAGGAGATTTGGTAACGTCTTGCATTGATATTTATCTAGTTTTCTTAAGATCTTTGCAGGTTGTTTGATTACTTTAGGCTGAATTAAAGTCACTGGAGAACAAGATCTCTATTGCCCTTTAGAATGCAGTATGGCCAGCTCAAAACCCCAAACCCCGCAATTCGATACCAAACCTGAATTACCTGTCCTCATTATTGGAGCAGGCTTGGCGGGATTAACTGTTGCCCTGCATATGGCTAAGACTCAGCCAGTGATTGTGATGGCTAAGCGTGGTCTTGGTGAGGCTGCGACCGCATGGGCTCAAGGCGGCATTGTTGGGGTTGTGGATAAAGAGCATGACAGTATTGATTCGCACGTGGCTGACACTTTGGACGCTGGTGCTGGTCTCGTGGTGGAATCAACTGCACGTTATATTGCCGAAGAAAGCGCTGAAGCTATTCGTTGGTTAGTTGAGCAGGGCGTACCGTTTACTGCTGATGAAACCGGACCTATGGGTTTGCATCTGACTCGTGAAGGAGGTCACAGCCAACGCCGCATTGCACATGTGGCTGATGCTACGGGCAAAGCTATCCATGAAGTGCTTTTGGATAAAGCCCGCGCCCATAAAAATATTCAGTTACTAGAACATTGGATTGCTTTAGACCTCATTACTAATCGACACTTAGATGCGAAGACTCAACGTACTAAACCGAATCGTTGCTACGGTGTCTATGCACTTGATATTAAAAATAACCATGTAGAAACCATTGAGGCTAAATCAGTAGTTTTAGCTACCGGTGGTGTAGGTAAAGTCTACCGATATACCAGTAACCCCGATACCGCAACGGGCGATGGCATTGCGATGGCATGGCGGGCTGGTTGCCGTGTGGGCAATATGGAATTTATTCAGTTTCATCCGACGTGCTTGTATCACCCCAGCGATAGAACTTTCTTGATTACTGAAGCCATACGCGGTGAGGGTGGTTTACTTAAATTGCCCAATGGCACCCGCTTTATGTCTGAACATGATGAGCGTCATGAGTTAGCTCCGCGCGATATCGTTGCCAGAGCCATCGACTTTGAGATGAAGAAGCATGGCCTTGATTATGTCCATCTGGATGCAACCCATTTAGGCGAGGCCTTTATTAAAGAGCATTTCCCGATGATCTATGCGCGTTGCATGAGTCTTGGCTTAGATATTACTAAAGAGTCGATTCCGGTGGTGCCCGCAGCGCACTATACCTGCGGGGGCGTAGTTACTGATATCAAAGGAAAAACAGATTTACCGGGACTCTATGCTGTAGGGGAGGCTACCTATACCGGCTTGCATGGAGCTAATCGCTTAGCTAGTAATTCATTATTAGAGTGTGTAGTCATTGGTAAATCTGCCGCTGAAGATATCTCAGCATTGAAAACACCAGCAATGCCAAAACTCCCGCTCTGGGATGAGAGTCAGGTAGAAGACGCAGATGAGCAGGTGGTGATTGCGCATAATTGGGATGAGCTACGTTCTTTAATGTGGAACTACGTTGGGATCGTCAGAACTAATCGACGCTTAGAGCGAGCATTACATCGCATTAAGCTATTGCGCTATGAAGTTCAAGAGTATTACGCTAACTTTAAAGTAACGCGCGACTTGATTGAGTTGCGTAACCTGCTGGAATGCGCAGAACTCATTGTGAGATCTGCCTTAATGCGCAGAGAGAGTAGGGGCCTGCATTACAGCCGTGATTATCCAGGCACTTGGGCTGTTTCATATCCGACTATCCTGACACCTCAAGCAGAGGGCAGCTCTGAAAGCTCTGAAACCTAGAGATTATTTTTTTATACGGATATTCTCATTGAGAAATCTACCGCCTTAATATCTTTAGTAAGTTTTCCGAGAGAAATACGGTCTACGCCAGTAGCTGCAATGGCACGCATTTGATCTAGATCGATGCCACCAGAAGCTTCTAATAAAGCGCGACCATTTGTAAAAGAAACAGCCTCTTTCATTTGCTCGGTAGTGAAGTTATCAATCAGAATATTTTTTGCGCCAGCATCCAAAGCCTCTTTCAATTCAGTAAGGCTCTCCACTTCGATTTGAATATCCACCCCAGAATTTAATGCCTGCGCAGCCTTAACTGCCGCAGCAACACCACCTGCAGCAGCAATATGATTCTCTTTAATGAGGATTCCATGCCATAGTGCAAGACGTTGATTCTGGCCACCACCGACACGGACTGCGTACTTCTGCGCTTGACGAAGACCTGGAATCGTTTTGCGTGTATCTAAGACTAGGCAACCTTTAGGATTTGGGCTCACGCCGGCAACAGCATTAACGTGTTCCCGGGCAATACTCGCAGTCCAAGACAATGTTTGTAAGAAGTTAATGCAGGGGCGTTCGGCAGAGAGTAGGGCGCGAGAATTTGCTTCAATATCGCAGACCTTAGTATCGGGCTTCATTAAGGCACCCTCTAAGTAATGCCAAGTGACTTTAGCTGTAGGATCTAATTTCTTTAGAGTGCCCTCAAACCAATCTACTCCACATAAAACCGCCTCTTGTCGAACAAGTAGTTGAGCATGAACTAATTTACTAGGAATGAGTTGAGCAGTCCAATCACACATGCCAATATCTTCCATGAGTGCATCAGCAATATTACGTTGCCGTGCTTGATCTAAGGTTTCGTTGTAGTCAAACATGGCATGAATCAGTCAAATAGAAAATAAATCAAGACATTAAAAAATAAATGAAACTTAAGCGGCGCCAATATTCTTCACAAAGCCATGTTGGGCTTTTGCCAGAAGGTCGGGATGGTTCTTTGTGAAATCCAGCATGCGTTCAATGCAACCCAGAGCTTCAATGCGAATAGACTCGTCTACTAAGATTTCACCAGAAGCATTTTCAAGGCAATTCAGGATACCTTGCAAGCCGTTCATAGCCATCCAAGGGCAGTGGGCACAGCTTTTGCAGGTCGCACTATTGCCAGCAGTAGGAGCCTCAATTAATACTTTATTAGGCGCTAGTTGGCGCATACGATGCAAGATGCCATTGTCAGTAGCAACAATGTATTCAGTTGCAGCGCCCTCTACTACAGCCTTGATCATCGCTGAGGTAGAGCCAACGACATCAGCTAAATCTACAACAGCTTGTGGAGACTCTGGATGTACCAAAATGAGGGCGTTGGGATGGGCAGATTTTAGTATTTCCAATTCAACTGCTTTGAATTCGTCATGAACAATACAGGCACCATTCCAAAGTAGCATGTCTGCTCCAGTCTGCTCCTGTATGTAACGACCTAAGTGACGATCAGGAGCCCAGAGAATTTTTTTACCCTCAACCTTGAGTTTATGAACTATAGCTAGAGCACAAGAACTCGTCACCATCCAATCAGCTTGCGCTTTAACGGCAGCACTAGTGTTGGCGTAAACAACAACAGTGCGATCAGGATGTAAAGCTCTAAAAGCTGCAAAGTCCGAAGCATCACACCCTAAATCTAATGAGCAGGTCGCATCAAGATCTGGCATGTAGACCCGTTTTTCTGGACTGAGAATCTTTGCTGATTCACCCATAAAACGCACGCCAGCAACAATCAGATTTTTAGCGGAATGGTTTTTCCCAAAGCGAGCCATCTCTAATGAGTCAGCAACAAAACCACCGGTCTCCATTGCAAGATCTTGAATATCCCCATCTACATAGTAGTGAGCCACCAAAGCGGTATTTTTTTCGATCAGCAATTGCTTGATACGAGCAATAACATTTGCCTTTTTTGCTCCGTGAAGCTGAGGAGGCGTCTTAGCCCAAGCCTGAGCGGTACAGGTTGCTCCAGTAGCATTTTGCCGGGGGTAATCAAAGGCGATAGATGTTGAGGTCATTCCTGATTTTAGCGTAGCAGTGCTGGTTTTGTGGGGTGATTCAGCTTCTTGCTCTGTGATTAGCTTATTCCTCGATTGTCACATTGACCTACATTTAGATGTTTATCCATATTGCTACTGCTATTTTTAAAATGGCAATTTCGCTCCGGGCTTGGCGGCTAACAGTACAGCCTTAAACTCTGCCTGAATGCGGGCAATGGCTTCATCGCTATCCGCCTCAAAACGCATCACTACCACTGGGGTTGTGTTTGATGGTCTAGCCAAGCCAAAACCATCGGCATATTCTACGCGGACGCCATCAATTGTATTGATCGACTCTGAAGTAGGAAACTTGGCATTGGCTTTAATGGTCTCTAGTAAGGCGAATGGTTCGCCTTCAGCGCATGCGAGTTGCAACTCTGGGGTGCAGATGGCATTGGGCAAGTTATTGAGAGTGTCGCTGGGATTATTCTCCTTGCTGAGAATCTCCAGTAGGCGTGCTCCCGTATAGAGACCATCATCAAAACCAAACCAGCGGTCCTTGAAGAAAATATGGCCGCTCATCTCGCCGGCTAGTGGGGCACCTGTTTCTTTAAGCTTGGCCTTGACGAGGGAGTGACCTGTTTTCCACATGAGAGGTTTGCCACCATGTTCTTTTACATAGGTCGCTAGCTTACGAGTGCACTTCACATCATAAATAATTTGACTGCCAGGATTTCTACTGAGAACATCTTTGGCAAAGAGCATCATTTGCCGATCAGGGAAAATGACCTGACCATCTTTAGTAACTACGCCTAAACGATCGGCATCACCATCAAAAGCAAGGCCTAATTCATTATCGGTAGTTTGAAGATTCTGGATCAGATCTTGCAAGTTCTCAATATGCGCTGGATCCGGATGGTGGTTAGGAAAATGACCATCCACTTCACAGAATAGTTCTTGCACTTCACAACCCAGGGCTCTAAAGAGCTTGCCAGCAAACGCACCACCAACACCGTTACCACAATCCACTGCAATCTTCATGGGGCGAGTAATCTTGATATCACCCACAATATAGTTGAGGTACATCGGGAAAATATCAAACGTACTTCTAGCTCCTCGGCCAGTAGCAAATTTCTTGGTTTCAATGCGTTTATGCAAATCCTGAATCTGCTCACCATAAATGGCCGCTGTACCCAAGACCATTTTGAAACCGTTGTAATTTGGAGGATTGTGGCTTCCAGTAATCATGATGCCCGATTTTGGAGTCTTACCATTGATGGTGTGGTTGGCGGCAAAGTAGACCATGGGTGTTGCCACCATTCCCAGATCAATCACGTTAATACCGGTAGAGAGTAGACCCTCAGTTAATGCCTCAATCAAGTTGGGGCCAGATAGACGTCCATCACGACCAATCACAACATCGGTTTCACTAAGCTCACGCATTTCTGTGCCAAATGCTTGACCTATCAATTTGGCGATAGAGGGATCTAAAGTCTCATCAATAATGCCGCGGATGTCATAAGCTTTAAAGATTGATGGAGACAATTGCATTGCAGATCCTTCAGGAAAAAATGACCAATATTTTTGGGGATAACTAGTTTTTTGAATTTAATAAATTAATGCGGGCGGCAGTAACAGCATCAATGTCTGCGCTTGCCTGAATGTCATTTTGATGAGTTGCTAGGGCTTTTTCAATGGGTTTAGCTAATACTTTGCCGTATTCCACGCCAGGTTGATCAAAGCTATTGATATTCCAGAGTGCCCCCAGCGTGGCCGTGCGGTTCTCATAAAGAGCGAGCAGAGCGCCGAGATAAAAAGCGTTGAGCTTAGGCAGTAATAATAAATTACTTGGACGCTTACCTGGATAAACATCGTTTGGATTTTCAGCAGTTTTACCATTAGCTAAAGCTTGCGCTTGCGCCAAACAGTTAGCTAGCAAAATGCGATGGTGGGCTACTGCCTCTGGTCTATCGCTCATCGGCTCGCGCACGGCAATAAAATCAATAGGAATGATTTCAGTACCCTGATGAAAGAGTTGGAAGTAGGAATGTTGCGCATTGCTTCCAGCACTACCAAATACTACTGGTGAGGAGTGTTTTACAGGTTTGCCTGCACGATCAACGCTCTTGCCGTTACTCTCCATATCCAGTTGCTGTAGCCACTTCGGGAACCAATCTAAAGCATCTGCGTAGGGGATGGCGGCATACGCTTTGATGTCATTCTGCTCTTGCTGGTAAAGCAAAGATAAGGCCATGATCACGGGTAGATTTTCTTCGAGGCGTGTATTCTTAAAATGTAAATCTATCGCTTCTGCACCAGCTAGAAATTGCTTGAAGGTGTCAAAGCCATATTGCAAAGCAATTGGTAAACCTACGGCAGACCATACGGAGTAACGACCACCCACCCAATCCCAGAAAGGGAAGATATTTTCTTCGCTTACGCCGAACTCCTTAGCGGCTGGAATGTTGGTTGTTACGGCATACAAGGCATTCGCAATTTGACTCTTGGAACAACCGCTCTCTTGGAACCAAGCTAAAACAGCTTTGGCATTCATGGTGGTTTCAAGAGTGGTGAAAGACTTAGAGACAATAATGACGCGAGTGGAATAGGGCTGAGCACGCCCTAAAATACGGGCTAATTCAGCAGTATCGATATTAGCCAAGAAATGCATGCGCATACCACGGCTTTCAATACCGGGTACATGGGCTAAAGCTTCAATCGCCAAGCGAGGACCAAAGTCTGATCCACCAATCCCAATATGAATGACATCAGCAACATCTACCCATTGATTACAGAGCGCTTCAATGCGATGCCAAACCTCAGCAACTTCTGGCATGACATCCACTCCATTGATCAAGACAGGAGTCTTGGTGAGGTTGCGTAATGCTGAATGAAGTGCGGGTCGGTCTTCGCTACTATTAATATGCTTGCCAGCGAACATATCTTCAATGTATTGCTCCAAGCCACTTTTGCGAGCGGAAGTAAAGAGTTTCCTCCAGTCGCCCTCATCAATGCCCTGATAGGATGTGTCTAACACCACATTAATAGCGGAATGAATACTTCGGGCGGTTAATTGGGCTTGCACAGACATCATCAGATTTTATCAATAAGAGCATCAAGATCGCCTTAAAACACTGAAAATGTTACGATTTCAACAATATATGGGCTTCAGTTTAGATATAAGCCATTACAAAACAAAGATAACGAAGCAATAGAGTCGGGAAAAGCAGAATGGAGCAGGTCGATTGTGTAGTGGTGGGTGCTGGAGTCGTTGGGTTGGCTATTGCGCGTGAGATGGCTCTTCAAGGCCGAGAAACTATTTTGCTCGAGCGGGAAGACTCTTTTGGCACCATTAGTAGTGCTCGTAATAGCGAAGTCATTCATGCGGGGATTTATTACCCAAAAGATTCTCTTAAAGCTAAGCTATGTGTAGCAGGTAATCGTCTCTTATACGAGTATTGCCGCAGCCATCAAGTCAGAACTCAAGCGTACGGCAAGTTAATTGTTGCCGCTGATGTAAGTCAATTGGATGATCTTCAGGCTATTTTGTACAAAGCCCAGAATAATCAAGTTCCCGAGATCAAAATGATTACAGGTGCGCAGGCAAAAACGCTTGAGCCCCAACTGCAATGTGAAGCGGCAGTACTCTCTAGTTCTACTGGCGTAGTGGATAGCCATGGCTTAATGCTTTCCTTGTTAGGCGGCTTTGAAGATGCGGGTGGTATGGTTGCCTATCAATCTCCTTTACTCAGTGCCATACCCATTGGCAATAAGGCAGAGGGTGGCTTCGAGCTCACCATTGGCGGCGCTGATGGTATGAAGATTCAGACAAAGTTGTTGATTAACTGTGCAGGTCTGAGTGCTCCAGCACTTGCCCAAAAGATTGAAGGTCTTGCGAAAGATCAAATACCTAAAGCCTACTTTGCCAAAGGGAACTACTTCTCTTTATCAGGTAAATCTCCATTTAGTCATTTGATTTATCCCATTCCCGAGCCAGGTGGCCTAGGTGTCCATCTCACCCTGGATATGGGTGGTCAAGCTAAGTTTGGACCAGATGTAGAGTGGTTGGAAATCGAAGAAGAGGGGCAAGTGAACTACACGGTTGATGTCAAGAGGGGTGAGAGCTTTTATGCTGCGGTCAGACAGTATTGGCCAAGTCTAAAGGAAGGTGCTTTACAAGCAGATTATTCCGGCGTCAGAGCCAAAATTGTTCCGCCGAATATGCCTGCAGGAGATTTTTGCTTTAATGGGCCTCAGCAACATCAACTTCAAGGACTGTTTAACCTGTATGGCTTTGAGTCCCCAGGACTAACCTCTTGCTTGGCCATTGCCAAGCATTTGGAGGGGCAAATCAAAAGTTCTCTATAATCTAGGACTCGATTCGCATAGGAAGAGTGGCAGAGCGGTTGAATGCACCAGTCTTGAAAACTGGCGAGGATGAAAGTCCTCCGTGAGTTCGAATCTCACCTCTTCCGCCAAAATACAAGTCCCAGTTTTCTTGCTGGGACTTTTCTTTTTAATACCCGACTATTTTACTAATTTATGAATTCTCGCTGTCATGTGAAAGGCGCATACTGAGTAGGTAGGTATAAAAAGAGGTATATATGCTGCTCAAGTTCATCACAACATCTTTGTTGATGGGATTTACGCTCTCTGTCTTTGCAATCACACCGCAAGACTTACTCAAGATTTATGAAGCTCAGTCTAGTAAAGCTTCGCCTAGTCGTGGTGAGCAATTCTTTAATGCCAAGCATGGCAAGGAGTGGAGTTGCTCCTCTTGCCATGAAAATCCTCCCAATCACGACACTAAGCATATTGTTACTGGCAAGGTAATTAAACCATTAGCACCTAACGCTAATCCTGCGCGCTTTACTGATGAGATCAAAGCAGATAAGTGGTTCAAGCGTAATTGCAATGATGTACTTGATAGAGACTGTACTGCCCAAGAAAAAGCAGAAGTCCTCTCATGGCTAATGATTGTGAAATGAGTTCCATGAAAATCAAAAAAACTATCTTAATTTTTGCTACTTTACTGCTGACTTCTTCAGGCACCTTTGCCGCAAAGATGGCCATGCCCGTTGATGTGCCAGCCTCTTATGAAACTGAGTGTGCAAGCTGTCACATGGCTTATCCTCCGGCACTCTTAAGTGAACAGAGTTGGAAAAATGTGATGTCTGGCTTATCAAAACACTTTGGTACGGATGCTGGCGTAGATGCTAAAACGCAAATTGAGATCACTAACTGGTTAGTAAAAAATGCGACCACTCGTCAGAAGTACATCGAGACTGCCCCTGAAAATCGCATTACCAAAACTTCATGGTTTATTCGTAAGCATGATGAGGTAAAGCCTGACGTCTGGAAGCGAGCGAGTATTAAGAGTCCAGCAAACTGCGGGGCATGTCATATCGATGCTGCTAAAGGTATCTTTAGTGAGAGCAAAATTAAGATCCCATTGAAATGAGTAATTCACTGAATAATGCAGTTGGTGCAACCGGCAAGCTAAAGAAAATGATTTTAGTGTGGGATATTCCAGTGCGCGTATTTCATTGGCTGCTAGTGATTTGTTTTGCTGGTGCTTGGCTTACTTCGGAGAGTGAGCGCCTGCAGATGATTCATTATGCTTTCGGATATACCTCATGCTTGCTTGTAGTTATTCGATTAATCTGGGGTGTGATTGGAACGCGCTATGCTCGATTTACTCAGTTCATAAAAAGACCCAACGCAGTACTAGAGCACTTTATGGCGGTGCTGCGCGGTCATGCCCATCATGATGTTGGCCATAATCCTGCTGGAGGTTTGGTGATGGTCGTCCTCATGCTCTTGATTCTAGTGATTGGTTTGACTGGTTACCTTAGTATTAAAGAATTCCTCGGAAACTTTGCGGGTGAGGCTCATGAAGTAGTCGCCAATTTGGCATTAGCCTTTGTCATTGTCCATATCCTTGCCGCTATTGTGATGAGCGTGCTAGAGAGGCAGAATCTCGTGAAGTCTATGGTTGATGGAAAAAAACAGGGTATGCCGGAGCAAGCGATTCGTTATCCTCAATACTTCATTGGGGCACTTGTTTTGCTTGGTTCCCTCTATTTCTTCTACCTGATTCTGAGTGGCTCTTTGCCTGCTCTAACGCAGTAAACACTTCCTCTTCCTTGTTGTAAGTATAGGATTCGCTTTATTACTTAAGGATTAAAAGCGCCACCCTCTTCAAGCACTTTCAGATCATCTCCAGCAATTCCCAGTTCTTTCAATAGTTCATGAGTATGCTCACCTAGGAGTGGGGGGTGTCGCGTCACTTCTTGAGGGGTGCCCATCAGCTTAACTGCAAAACCAATATTGGGAACCTTGCCTTCAATTGGATGATCAATTTCCATGCGCATCTTCCGATGTTGGCCATGCTCGCTATCAAATGCTTGGGGGTATGTGTTAATCGGTCCCGCCGGAATACCATCGGCCAGCAGTAGATCCACCCATTCTTCACTGGTTTTGCTAGCAAAGGTCTTTTCAAGTTCCATTGCCAGAATCAAACGATTGGCCAAGCGAAGCGGATTGGTTCTAAAAAGAGGATCCTCAAATAATTCTGGCCGACCAATTTTTTCACAGAGGAGTTTCCAAAGTTTTTGATTGGTAGCCCCCATCACAAAGTAGCCATCAGAGGCTTTCATGGCCTGGTAGGGCGCGCTCATATGATTTGCGGTTCCCAGTTTATAGGGCTCGACTCCAGTCCCCCAGTATTGGGCGGTATCCCAAATGGAGAATGCCAATGCAGAATCAAAGAGAGAGGCATCAATAAATTGCCCCTCACCTGATTTAGTCTTGCCAATATAGGCAGACAAAATGCCATAGACGGCAAAGAGGGCGCAACCAATATCAGCTACGGGAACTCCTGCTTTTACAGGAGGACCATCTGGATAGCCCGTCACGCTCATAACACCGGACATCGCTTGCGCCATGAGATCAAAGCCTGGTCGATCTGCCCAAGGACCAGTCTGACCAAATCCCGAGATGCTGGCATAGACCAAGCCAGGGTTGATAGCCCTTAGTGACGGATAGTCAATTCCCAGTCTTTTCATAACGCCGGGGCGATAGTTTTCTACCAAAATATCTGCAGTTTTGACTAGCTCGAAAAATACTTTTTTACCGGCCTCCGTTTTGAGATTTAAGGTCACGCTTCGTTTGTTGCGATTC
Source organism: Burkholderiaceae bacterium (assembly GCA_947470165.1). Lineage (GTDB taxonomy): Bacteria > Pseudomonadota > Gammaproteobacteria > Burkholderiales > Burkholderiaceae > Polynucleobacter. The sequence continues at coordinate 29,447 of CANISN010000001.1, forward strand.
ATATTCAGAAAGCCCATGCTGTCTGAGCCTTTCATCTTAAATCCCATTGCTCCGCGGGTTTGATCGCCAGTACCAGGCGGCTCAATTTTGATAACATCCGCACCTAAATCAGCAAGGAGCATGCAGCAGTAGGGGCCCGCCATTACTTGACTCACGTCAAGAACTCTTACTCCGGCCAGGGGTAAAGGTTTATTGATAGGTGTTTTCATCATTGTCTCAATTGTTTTTATATGTTTATATTGCAATGCTAATTGATAGTCATGAATATAGAACAAAATAATATCAAGGCTGAATAATTCAGCAGTCTAATTATTTATCTCACGATTTCAGTGATAGTATTCATAGACTCTCTCTCTTAAATGTGGGAGGGTTTCTTATTTTATGACACCAGATAAAAACCTCCATCCAGATCACCTTGCAGAAGTTCGCTTAGAGATTCGTAATGCAGTTGCATACATTACCTTTGATCATGTTGCTGCTCGTAATGCGATGACAGTAGGGATGTATCAGAGTCTGAAATTCATTTGTGAGGATTTAACTAAAAGTTCCGGCGTACGTGTAGCGATTTTGCGTGGCGCTGGCGGCAAGTCTTTTGTATCAGGAAGTGATATCGCTCAGTTTGAAGTCTTTCAGAATGGGGATGATGGCATTCGTTATGAAGAGGATATTGATGAGTATTTGACGCCATTAGCGATGCTCCCTTTTCCAACAATTGCAGTCATCGATGGTATGGCAGTAGGCGGAGGCCTTGCGATTGCCAGTTGCTGTGATTTCCGTATCTCCACACCTGATGCGCGCTTTGGTGTGCCTATTGCCAAAACATTAGGAAATTGCTTATCTGCCAGTAACGTTGTTTGGCTCACAGCGCACCTTGGGATCAATATCGTTAAGCGTATGCTGCTATTAGCCGAGTTAGTTGCTGCACCTGAGCTACTCAAACAAGGCTATCTTTTAGCTACTTATACTGCTGATGATCTGGAGGGTGAGGCTCATCAGTTGGCCGAGCGTTTAATGAAGTTAGCACCTATTACGCAAAAGTCGAGCAAGCAAACCCTGGCGCGAATGATTAAAAATAACTTGCCAGATTGCAGTGATCTCATTCGGGAATGCTATGGCAGTCATGATTTCAAGAATGGCGTTGCTTCATTCTTAGAAGGTAAGCCGCCAGTCTGGACTGGAAAGTAAGTCCTAGTCTTAAGCTATAGAAATAATTCTTGTAGGTTATTGAGGTAGCGCAAACCTTGTTTTGTAGCTTTGAGCTTGCTGGGATTGAGATCTAACAAACCTTTTTTGCTAGCTTCATCCAATCCCTTTGAGACAGCATTGAGTGGTAAGCCAGTACGCTCACTAAATGTGACCGTATCTACACCATCTGTCAGGCGCAATGTATTGAGCATGAATTCAAAAGGAAGATCTTTAGCGGGGATCTCTCTCGCTTCAACTAAAGCATTGCCTTTAGTCTCCATTCCTTGCATATATGTTTCTGGATGACGCTCTCGCACTTGTCGGGTAATTTTGTCTGGAAAGGAAATCTTCCCGTGGGCTCCAGCACCAATTCCAATGTAATCACCAAAGCGCCAGTAGTTCAGATTGTGTTCGCACTCTTGATCTTTCTGGGCATAGGCAGACACTTCATAACGGCGATAGCCTGCTGCCTCTAGAAGAGCTAAGTTCTGCTCAAAGATTGCATCAACCTCATCTTCATTGGGTAACTTGGGAGGAAAGCTCGCAAAGTAGGTATTAGGTTCTAGCGTTAAGTTATAGAAAGAGAGGTGCGGGGTCTTAAAAGAGAGTGCAGTCTCAATATCAGCTTTAGCGCCTTCTAAGGTTTGATTTGGTAAGCCAAACATCAAATCGAGATTAACGGACTTAAAGTGCTGCATGGCAATCACAATAGCGCGCTTGGCCTCTTCGCCATTATGAATACGCCCCAAAGCTTTGAGTTGCTCATTTTGAAAACTCTGGATGCCTAAAGAGACTCGATTAATGCCTGCTTTAGCAAAGCCTGCAAACTTTTCAGTTTCCACTGAGCCAGGATTTGCTTCCATCGTGATCTCGCAATCAGGCTCTAAATTCACGCGTGCTCGAATGGCAGAGAGTAATTCATATATCCCATTGGCAGATAACAAGCTAGGGGTACCGCCACCAATGAAGATGCTATGTACTTGACGGCCCCAAATACGGGGTAGCTCTGTTTCTAAATCAGTAATCAGAGCCTGAATATATCGAGTCTCATCAAACCCCTGCTTAGCATCTTTAATTTGATGAGAGTTGAAGTC
>CANISN010000002.1 GCA_947470165.1 Burkholderiaceae bacterium
TGACGGGCAATCACAATAGCCTCATCTCCCGCTTTGGTAACGCCCATACCAACATGGGGGCGACCAACAAAAGCGGCATCACCCATTAAAGCAATTCTGCCAAAGACGATTTGCTCAGATCGAACATCATAAATAGCCTGCAAGAACGGTGATGCTGTCTTCTCCAGAATTTCTGCATATTGAGGTGCCAGAATGTCACGAGCTACTTTGCGCATGTCGGCGATATGTTTCCATGACACCTTTAGCGGAGGGATGCCAGTTGGGTAGTAATGACCATCGGCATCAGTGAGTAGTTTTACTAGTTCGCCGTCCTCGGATGCAGGTCGATACCAAACAAAGTTATAACGTCGTTTACCTTGCCTGATGTCATTGCCAGATCCTGCAACTGGATAGCCCAACATCTGCTCGCCGTTTGGTAGGCAGAATCCAAAATAGTTAAAGAGGGTGTTAAGCGTGTAGCTAGAGAGGTGGCTTTCATCGCAAACACCACGCCATGCAATATATCCAGCATATTCTGGCTGAATATCTGGGGCTACTTGGGCTCGAACCGCTGAGCGTATGCCATCCGAAGCAATCAGTAGCTCCGCCTGATAAGTGCTGCCATCTTCGCAGGTCACCTGAACATCACTAGTATCCTGAGTCACGGTCTTGAGATTCTTACCCTGCAAGTAGCGCTCGCTTGGAAAATTCTCTTTCAGCAAGTGGTAGAGGCGACTCCAAGAAGTTAATATCTGGGGGAGTGGGATCTCACCTAAGCTCTCACCATCAACGCCCAAGGTAACGCGCTTAGATACAGCTACACCCAAGCTGTCGTCAACGGTAATTCCTGCTTCTCGCAAGGCATCTGCGAGCGCATCATGTGTAACGATCCCTGCGCCACGCCCATCTAAAGAGCCAAGCGCCTTTTCTAGTAAAGTGACATCGTGCCCTTGGCGCAGCAATATATTAGCTGCAAATAAGCCGCCAAGAGATCCACCAATGACAAGAATTTTGGCCATCTTTACTTACGCGGCCTTAGCATCGAGTGCAGCTTTTTCTGCTGCTGGATAATTCAGCTCAATCACAATGCCATTAGGATCATCCATAAAGATTTGGTGTAATTTAATTGCGGGTACTGTGCGTTGCCTGCAAGGTACACCCAACTTTTCCAGGAGCGCAAGCTTGGCTTCTAAGCCTTTAGCAAAGAAAGCAATGTGATCAACTGCTCCAGAGCCATAAAGAGAACTAGGGTCGCGCTCGCCCAAATATTGCTTTAGTCCATTAGGATTATTTTTATCAATTGCAATTAAATGCAAAACTGCGTTAGCCCAATCATTTTCATCGCCGTTATAAAGCCAGACCCCTGGGAAAGGAAAATCGGGGCGAGGCCCAACTGTGAAGCCAAAGACATCACAGTAAAACTGGGTGGTTTGTTCAATCTCTAAACTGCGGATGGAGAAGTGATTTAGGCTTAAGTTCGTCATTTTATTTTTTACCGGTATTAAATAAAGTTTTTGCGGAAGTGAGGTAAGAGTTAATACGATCTTGAATAATTTCTTGTTCTGTATTGGGATTGCCAGGGTCATAAATAGCCTGACCATAGATCCAGCGGCGCATACCAATATAGAAGATGCCGCCATGAAGGCCCATCAAAAACTCTAATTCTCGCTGTGAAGGCTTGCTGCGGGAGCTGCGACCACAGTGTTTGCGGGTTTCACGTATCAGGCGGGGTAATAAGCGATTACGTAATAACTCAAAGAAGCGGTCACTAATGGAGTGATCACTTAGACCTGAAAAGATCAGAATACGAACAAAGTCATAAGTCAGAACGGTATTGGAGTAGTCGATATAAAACGCATTCAGCTTTTCTTCAGGCGTTAAATTTTTATCGTCCAGCAGTAGCTCCCATTCAGGCTTCCAGCGTGACTCGAAGACATCCTCATAGACTGCCTTGATTAAAGCGTCTTTGGTGGGAAAGTAGTGATAGAGCAGAGTATGCGTAACACCGAGACCCTTTGTGAGGTTTCGCAGCTGGCCATCGATCCCATGTTTGGCGAAGTACTGAATCGCACGATCAAGTATCTGGCGCTTGCGATCAGTTGTGCTCATTCTGCGACGAGCAGGCCCAGCAATTTCAACTACTTCTGTAGCGATACTGTTTTTAAAGATTGGGTCTAGAGTAAAACTCATTGTTGTCAGGGTTTATCCGAATTTGGCCCTTATTGACCAAAAGTTAAATAATGGTACATTGTTGAACAATTGGTAGATAAGACTCTATTCGTACAAACCCCAAGGAGATGTAATGGAATTAAATGGCGAGCAGCTCATTGCCGCTTCAATCCCAGATGTATGGCGGGGGCTGAATGATATTGATGTCTTGGCGAAGTCTATTCCAGGGTGCGAAGAAATTAGCCGTATCTCCCCTGAAGAGGTTCATGCCAAGGTGATGTTCAAAATTGGCCCTGTGAGAGCGAGATTTGCCGGGAAGCTGCTGTTAAGCGACGTGATCCCAGATCAATCTTGCTCGATGGCATTTGAAGGTTCAGGCGGGGCTGCAGGTTTTGCAAAAGGCCGATCACGAGTCGAATTGAAGGCTGCCGAAGGCGGAACCTTGGTTTCCTACACGACTGAAGCCTCCATTGGGGGCAAGCTTGGGCAAATTGGTGGGCGATTAATCAGTGCTTCTGCTAAAAAGATTGCGGATGATTTTTTTCAGCGATTTGCAAAAGAGCTAGGCGGCGAGATAGTGCCATTAGAGTCTGATGCCCAGACAGAGTAAAAACCGGCGAAATAAATAGATAAGTAGTGGAGGAGACTTAATGAAATCAGCGGCATTTGATTACGCAAAACCGAAGGGTCTAAATGAGGCTTTAGCTATGTTGGCTGAAGCTGGTGAAGACGCGCAATTGATTGCAGGCGGGCAGACACTATTAGCCACGCTAAATCTGCGTCTTTCTGAGCCTAGTATTCTGATTGATATCACAAATTTGGATGAGCTAAAAGGTATTTCAGTTGTTGGGGATCAGTTACGTATCGGCGCTTTAGTCACCCATACTGAAATTGAAGATTCCAAGCTGATCGCGCAGCACGCACCACTTCTCAAAGCTGCAGCGCCTCACATCGCGCATAGAGCAATCCGTAATTTAGGAACTTGGGGTGGATCTTTGGCCTATGGCGATCCAGCTGCTGAATGGCCTGCATGTAGTTTGGCGCTGAATGCAACTATGCTGATTACAGGTCCTGATGGAGAACGTCGAATTTCAGCTCAGGATTTTTTCATTGACTTATACACCACCTCCTTAGAGCCTAATGAAATTCTGGTAGCCACTGAAATCCCCATTGCCAATAACAATCAAGTATTTTATTTCCATGAGTTAGCGCGTCGTCATGGGGATTACGCCGTTGCTGGTATTGCACTCATAGCGCAAAAGCAGGGTGATGTCCTGAGTGATTGCGCTTTTACCTTCTTCTCAGTCGGCGCCACACCTCTTATGGCTCTTAAGGCGCAGGCATTGGTCAATGGCAAGCCGCTTAACGATGCGCTTATTGCCAGCGCAGTTGCCTCCGTCAGAAAAGAGATTGAGGTGATTGCAGACATTACCAATAGCGTAGAAACCAAACAACATTTAATTGGTGTTTTGTTACAACGTGGTTTAAAGCATTTAATTGCTTAAAAAATGAATATAAAAAAGATAAATCGAGTTCGGAGATTGAAATGAGCTTAATGAAAAAAATTACGATGACCGTCAATGGTTCGGTAGTAAACGCTGAGATTGAGCCGCGTCGTCACCTAGTGGATTTTTTGCGTGAAGACCTTCATTTGAAAGGTCCTCATTTAGGTTGCGAGCAGGGTGCATGCGGTGCCTGTACTGTCAAGGTAGATGGAAAAATTATTCGTGGCTGCTTGTACTTGGCTGTGCAAGCCGATGGATGTGTGGTGGAGACAATTGAAGGCTTAACCAAAAGTGGTGCATTAGCAGATTTACAAGAGTCCTTCATGCGCCATAACGCCATGCAATGCGGCTTTTGTTCCTCTGGCATGTTGCTCGCTGCTGCAGAGTTGGTAGAAAAGCAGCCTAAATCTACTCGCGAAGAAGTGCGTGAATGGATCTCTGGAAATTATTGCCGCTGCACTGGTTACCACTCCATAGTAGATGCCATTATGGCTGTGCTTGAGGCTCGTGCTAAGGGTGAAAAAATTAAACCCGTTGTTGCTCACGCTTAATAAGACTGGAAAAACTGATTATGAATAAGCCAACAGATCTTAAAGGGTTAGTCCTTGATCCAGTAACCAATGATCAACGCTACATTGGTAGCAGTGAGCCACGACACAAAGCTCGTCGATTATTAGAGGGTCAAGGAACCTATGTCGACGATATTCAATTACCCAGAATGGGCCATGTAGTGTATTGGCGATCACCAGTAGCCCATATGAAGATTGGAAAAATTCATACTGAGCAGGCAGGCAAAATGCCAGGTGTTCTAGCTATCGTGGATGGCGTAAAAATGGCCGAGCTTTGCAAGCCCTGGGTCGCTACGCTTGGCCACCTACCTGGCATGAAATCTGCTCCTCAATATGCTTTAGCAATTGATCGTGCCTGTTGGCAGGGTGAACCAGTAGTTGCAGTGGTTGCCGAAACACGTGCCCAAGCAGAAGATGCTTTGCAGTTAGTTGATGTTGAGTGGGAGGAGCTGCCCGCAGTAGTTTCAATGGAAACAGCTTTAGATGCAGATACGCCAGTGATTCATCCGGAACTTGGGGATAACCTTTGTTTCACGCGTTCCTTGGATGTGGGCCAAGTTGATGAAGTGTTTGCAACGGCGGATGTTGTTGCTGAAGCCACATTTGGATTTGGCCGGCATACAGGTGTCACTTTGGAGCCCCGCTGTCAAATTGCTGATTACAACCCAGGAGATCGTCGCCTGACCGTGTATCACTCGCAGCAAGCGCCACACATGATGCAAGATTTATATTGTCGTCAGTTTGGCTTATCTGAATCTGACGTGCATGTGATCTGTAAAGATGTAGGCGGATCCTTTGGCATTAAGGTTCACGCCTATCCTGACGACTTTGCAACGGTGGGTTTGGCAATGATGTTGGAGCGCCCAGTGAAATTTGTCGCTGATCGCCTTGAATCCTTCACGAGTGATATTCATGCACGCGAGCATCGTATTAAAGGACGTATCGCGGCCAATAAAGAGGGTGATATTTTGGCGTTTGAGATCGACGATCTCACTGCTATTGGTCCTTATTCTATGTTCCCTAGAACTAGTGCGATTGAGGGTAACCAAGTATTAAATTTAGTTGGAGGTCCCTACAAACACCAGCACTACCGAGCCAAATTGAATGTGGTGTTTCAGAATAAAACACCCACTTGTCAATATCGAGGTGTAGGTCACCCGATTGCTTGTGCGGTGACTGAGGGCTTGGTGGATCTAGCTGCTCAAAAATTAAAGATGGATCCTCTAGAGTTTCGTAAGCGCAATGTGATTCCTGATGATGCCTATCCTTGTACTGGTATTTCTGGAATTAAACTAGAGGTACTTTCGCATGAGCAATGCTTGCGAACCATTGAAAAGATGATGGACTATTCTGCTTTACGCAAAGAGCAGGCTGAATTGCGCAAAAAAGGTATTTACCGCGGCATCGGCTTTGCAACCTTAATTGAGCTCACTAACCCAAGTCCCGCTTTTTATGGAGTGGGCGGTGCACGCATCGCTTCTCAAGATGGCGCTTCTGCACGACTTGATCCAAGTGGCGTTGTATCAGTATTGATTGGTGTTGGTGAACAAGGTCAGGGTACCGAAGGTATCTATGCGCAAATTGCGGCCGATGCTGTTGGCCTTTCTATTAATGATGTGCGCATCATTACAGGCGATACAGATGTAACTCCATACGGTGGAGGTACATGGGCTTCTCGCGGTGCAGGAGTAGGGGGTGAGGCAGTTCTACTGGCTTGCCAGGCATTGCAAGAAAATATCTTAAAGCTGGCTGCTGTAATTTTAAAGAAAACTCCTGAAGAGCTTTCAGTCCGCCGCGGTCATATTTTAGATAAGGCCACTGGTGAGCAACTCTTGCCGTTTAGTGAGATTGGTCGCATTGGTTATTTCCGTACGGATACTTTACCGGTTGGATTCTCTGCTGACCTTATGGTTACCCGTCATTACACCCAAAAGGAATATCCATTTATTTTTACTAATGGTGTTCAGGCCTCCTATGTTGAAGTGGATCCTGATACTGGATTTGTGAAGCTCTTAAAACATTGGGCAGTAGAAGATTGCGGTCGCGTATTAAATCCAATGTTGGTCGATGAGCAGGTACGTGGTGCGATTGTGCAAGGTATCGGGGGCGTTCTATTTGAAGAGTGCCTTTATGACGAGAGTGGTTTGTTGCGTAATGGCAGTATGGCTGACTATTTAGTGCCGATGGCTAATGAGATGCCAGATATTGAAGTGGCTCACGTAGAGACTCCAACCCAGTCATCTAAGTTGGGCGCAAAAGGGGCTGGTGAGGCTGGTACAGCTGGCGCCCCTGGTGCGGTTCAGAATGCAATTAATGATGCTCTGGCGCCATTTAATACTGCAGTATTTGACCAACCCATTACTTGTGAAAAGATTTTGAAGGCCCTCGGTAAGGTCTAATCCAATGCTTAACTTAATATAGCGAAGAAGAATATGTCTCATTTAAAAGGTAAAACAGCTCTTGTCACTGGCTCGACTAGCGGCATTGGTTTGGCAATGGCAATTGGATTTGCGAAGCAGGGTGTAAATATTATGGTGAATGGCTTTGGCGAGAAAGACGCTGCCATTGCTGCAATTAGGGCCTGCGGTGTCGAAGTTGAATATCATGGCGCTGATATGAGCAAACCTGCTGAAATCCAGGATCTGATTGAACAAACTGAAAAGCGCTTTGGCACACTTGATATCTTAGTCAACAATGCTGGTATTCAGTACACCGCAAATGTGGAAGACTTTCCAGCCGATAAGTGGGAATCGATCATTGCTATTAATTTGAGTTCTGCTTTTTATACTTCCCATCACGCACTCCCCGGCATGAAAAAACGCAACTGGGGTCGCATTATTAATATTGCTTCCGTTCATGGTTTAGTGGGATCGACTCAAAAGTCTGCATATGTAGCTGCTAAGCATGGCATTGTTGGCTTAACCAAAGTGACTGCTCTGGAGAATGCTAAAACAGGAATTACTTGTAATGCGATTTGCCCTGGGTGGGTTTTAACCCCCTTAGTTCAAAAGCAAGTAGATGCCCGCGCAGAACGGGAAGGCATCTCGAATGAAGTAGCCAAGAATGCCTTGGTTTCTGAGAAGCAACCCTCAGGTGAGTTTGTGGCCCCAGAGCAATTAGCTGCCTTAGCAATTTTCTTATGCGGTCCTGATGCGTCTGAGGTACGCGGAGTGGCTTGGAACATGGATGGTGGGTGGACAGCCCAGTAACAACTGCATTTTTAGATCTTCAAACCAAAACACCATAATCGTTTATAGTTAGACCGAATTCTTATACACAGGAGATACCTTATGTCATCCATTTTGACCTCATTAGGACGCACAGTATTAGCTGGATTTGTGCTCCTCGTTTTAATTATCTTGGCTTTAGGTGCTAACTTAAGTTCAATTGAATTGCCTTTCTTGTTCCGCTGGATCCACGTCATGGTTGGCATCATGTGGATCGGTTTGCTTTGGTATTTCAATTTCGTACAGATTCCTTCAATGCCAAAGATCCCAGATGAACAAAAGCCTGCCATTGGGAAAGTCATTGCGCCAACAGCATTGTTTTGGTTCCGTTGGGCAGCCTTATTTACTGTTGTTAGCGGACTAATCTTGTCCATCTTAAACGGCTATGCCCATCAAGCATTTACATTACAAGCCCCGTTCCGCGCAATCGGTTTAGGAATGTGGATTGCCTTAGTTATGGCTTTCAATGTTTGGTTCATTATTTGGCCAAACCAAAAACGTGCTCTCGGTATCGTTGCTGTTGAGCCAGATGTCAAAGCGAAATCTGCACGCACTGCGATGTTGACTTCACGTATCAATACCATTCTTTCAGTTCCAATGTTGTTTTTGATGAGTGCTCAATCACACAATACAAGCTGGTTTGTGGTGGCTTCATAATCAAGTTACTGTAGATTATGAAAAAGGCCCGCACTTGCGGGCCTTTTCTTTTGCAATAAAATATTTAATGGCTAGTAATAGATCATTCTCATTGGAGTATTGCTGGAAGCTCCTTTGTGAATGCGCCACGCTGTGCTGTAGCTGCCCCTAGAAGAGCAAAGCCTAGGAGCTTGCCGTCACTGGATTCAAAGCGAGCCTCAAGACCATCTTCTATAGAGTTAACTTTCCAATTACCCACTGCACCTTTGGCTGGTGGCGAAACAATCGTTGGAAGTGCAGGAGTCTTCACCATCACTGGCATAGCAGGGTAGGCGAGAGCAAGCATTTGACCTAGCAGATTAGGCGCTAAAGTTCGTGCAGCTTGCATGATTGGCATGACATAAGGCAGAACTAAACCATCTACTTCGGCGCAGTCACCAATTGCATAGACATTCTTGGCGCTAGTTTCTAGTTGGCGATTAACTGTGATACCTATACCTGTCAAAATCCCAGCAGCTTTAGCTAAATCAAGGCGTGGTTTTAGACCCACTGCCGACAAAAATACATCGCTACTGATGACGGATCCATTTGCAAGAGTGATTGAAAGGGAGTCACCATCGCGATCAATCGATTGCACGGTAGTAGCAAAGTGCCAGCGAACTCCAGCTTCACTTAATTTTGATTGAAGCGCTTGTGCTGCTGCTTCAGGAAGTAAGCGACCTAAAGCTTGTGGTGCCAAATCAATCACATCAACTTCATATGACCCCAGCACCAGATCATTGGCAAACTCGCAACCAATCAGACCTGCACCTAAGATGGTAATTCGTTTTTTACCTTCAATTGCCTGACGAAACTGGGCATATTCTTCTAAGTCATTTACGGTGATTACTTCATTAGCCGCATTACCTTGTAAGGGTAGACGTATTTGATCCGATCCCAAACCAAGTACTAACTTGCCGTATGCAATACTTCCTTTAGAGGTTTCTATAGTTTGTGAGGCCGTATCAATAGCGGATACATCGGCATCCCCAACAATAGTGATCTCCAATTGAGCTGCCATGGCCTCGGTACTCGTGGTCTGCAATTGCTCAGCAGACTTCTTGCTTGCTAGCGCTGTAGAGAGCATCGGCTTTGAGTAGAAATAGCCTGGCTCGCGAGTCACTAAGGTAATTGGAATAGCCTTATCGAGTTTGCGAAGTTCGCGAATGACGGTATATCCGGCTAATCCACTACCAATAATGACGATACCCGATTGAGAAGATTGATTCTGATGATCCAAAGCTGGACTCCCTAGCAATACGTTTAAAAACTATGCGTTTAACTAGTTTTAGTTAATGTGTTTTAGAGACTGCATGACATTAAGCTAAATTAAGCTACCTGAACCATTTCAAAATCAGATTTTGCTACGCCACAGTCTGGGCATTCCCAATCCTCTGGAACATCGGCCCAGGTAGTACCTGCTGGGATACCGTCCTCTGGTAAGCCTTTTGCTTCTTCATAGATAAAGCCACATACGATACATTGCCAAGATTTCATGATAATTCCTTAAAGGTAAGTTGATTATTTTAAATTTAATTGCGTTTTATTTCTGAGCTCGCTCACGCGGCAGCAAATTCCTTAGCTTTTTCTAAAGCCTTCTTATAGTGATTAGCGTGACGCTCTTCAACATTAGCCAAGGCTGCAAAGCGTTTTGCGGCTTTTCTTAACATCGCCCCAAATTGCTCGGCATGCTCTTTTGATTCAGCAATTTGCTCATCAATTTCTGCTACTGCCGCTGCATTTCCTTCATCTACTGCTGTTTTGCGGAAAGAAGGGTACATTTCGGTGTACTCATACGTTTCACCCTCAATCGCAATCTCTAAAGCACGGGTTGGACTAATGCTACTAGCGGGGTAGAGCAAGTCTAGATGACCAAAGGCATGCATGACTTCTTGATCAGCGGTTGCCTCAAAGATTTCAGCAGTTTCTGTATCACCAGCGGCGCGAGCCAATTTAGCAAAATAGCGATATTTAATATGTGCCATAGATTCACCTGCAAAGGCAGACTCTAAATTTTGGATGGTTTTGATTTCTGGGCGGGCCATTTTTATTCCTTTTATTTGGTTGTTTAGTAGTGCATAAGCACCATGAAAGGAATTCTGAACCTAAATTGATAATCAATCCAATGAATAATAATGATATTATTAATCTAATAAATAGATCATATGAATATTTTTAAATTATGACCTCACTTCCTTCCTTACGTCAGCTCCGCTATTTCGTGGCTATTGCCCAAGAGCTTAGCTTTACCCGGGCCGCAGAAGTCTGTTTCGTAGGTCAATCGACCCTTAGTGCTGGTTTAAAGGAGCTTGAGGATAGCCTCGGCGCTAGGTTAGTAGAGCGGGACCGACAAAATGTGGCGATTACGCCGATTGGTCAGGAGATTTTAGAGAGGGCAAAGGTCATTTTGGCGGCCTCTGAAGATTTAGTAGAGTATGCAGGTGCTGCTGGTAAACCAATGACCGGGACTATCCGGCTCGGAGTAATCCCCACTATTGCCCCATTTTTGTTGCCGAATGTATTGCCAGATATTCGCACGCGCTTCCCTAGTCTCAAGATTGCCTTACGTGAGGATCTGACAGCAAATTTATTAACTCGATTGGCTGAACATCAGCTGGATTTTGCATTAATTGCTTTGCCTTATAAGACTGATGGTTTATTGCTTCAGGAACTCTTTATCGATGAATTTTGGGTGGTAGCCAGAGCAGAGGATCCCGCTCTCCAGGGAAAAGAAATTCATTTGCCAGCAAAAATGGCCGAGCGCTTATTGCTCTTAGAGGAGGGACACTGCCTGAGAGATCACACCCTGCAAGCATGTAAGCGTCCAGATATTCGCAATACTGATGGTATGGAGGCTACTAGCCTGTTAACACTGTTGCAAATGGTGGAGTCTGGCATGGGGATTGCTTTGCTTCCAGAGATGGCGGTGAAGGGTGGTTTATTAAATGGCACATCATTAATTGCGAGGCCTTTGGCGCCACCTATACCCAAGCGGGTAATAGCACTGGTTGCTCGTGCATCCACAGCGCACATGGAAGAGTTTCAGGCCTTGTCCGAGAGCATTGAGGCGCGTTTTAAATCTGCTCCAAGAATTAGTAGGGGCACGCGCAAGAGTTTTTCAAAAGGCTAGAGCGATATTGATGAGACTACATTTTCCCTGCTACAGTTGCCGCACTAATTAATGTATTTAAACCTAAAGAAAGAAGTTCATGTCTGGAAAAGAAATGATGTTTACGCCCATTAAGCTTGGTGCCATTGAATTAAAGAATCGCTTAGTGATGGCGCCTTTGACCAGGATGCGTGCCACTGCTGGTGAGGTTCCTAGCTCACTAGCTAAAACCTACTATAGTCAAAGAGCGGGTGCGGGACTGATCATCAGTGAGGCAACTCAAATTTCACCTATCGGTCAAGGCTATCCAGCAACACCTGGAATTTATTCTGCAGATCAAACAGCAGCGTGGAAAGAGATTGTTGAAGCAGTTCATGCCAAGGGTGGAAAGATGGTGGCTCAGCTATGGCATGTAGGGCGTATTTCTCATTCTTCCTTGCATCCAGCACAGGGTCTGCCTGAAGCTCCATCTGCAATCGCGCCAGTCGGTCAAACTTATGGTGCGGATTGGAAATTGCATGATTATGAAACGCCAAAGGCCATGACTAGTGAAGATATTGCTCGTCTTCTAAAAGATTTTGAATTGGCTGCGAAAAATGCACAAACTGCTGGTTTTGATGGTGTTGAAATTCACTCCGCTAATGGTTATTTATTGGATCAGTTTTTACAAGATAAAACCAATCAACGCACTGATGGATATGGCGGCTCTATAGAAAATCGCATGCGCTTATTGGGTGAAGTCATTGAGTCAGTTGCAAAAGTCTTTTCAAATGATTGCATCGGCGTTCGCTTATCACCATACGGTAGCTTTAATGACATCAGCGATAGCGACCCCATCGCCTTGTTTAATGGAGTAATGCACAAACTCAATGGCTATCAACTTGCTTACGTTCATATGATTGAGCCGCGTTCTACTAGTGCGGGCGGCAATGATCAAGTCAATACAGAAGCACCCATTACTTCGGAGATCTTTCGAGCGGCCTATCAAGGTAAATTGATCAGTGCTGGCGGGTACGACCAAGCTATGGGTGAGGCTGTATTAGATGCGGGCTTGGCTGATGCGGTTGCTTATGGACGTTTGTATATTTCGAATCCAGATTTAGCGGAGCGCTTCAAGCTAGGTGCGCCACTCAATCCTTATGATCGCGCTACATTCTATGGTGGAGCAGAGGTAGGGTATACGGACTATCCAACGCTCTAAGAAATCTAGAAGAGTTTGGTCTGATAAAGACTAATAAGGGGCCTCAATCGAAAGAATGGGGCCTTATTTTTTGTCTTCAGGGTCTTTTAGTAGACCATAATGATTAGCAACTAGAAGCACTGCAATCGATGCGCAACCCATGGCAAAGAATTCCCATTGATGCAACATCGCAGTTCCGATCACTGTCATCATGATGGTCCATCCAATTGCCATCTTGGCTTTTTTGCTGAGTACTTTCATAAGAGTAGATTGATGTTTAAATATTATTTAACGGCAAGTCGAGCTTTTGCACTCAACTCACTAAGGGTTCCACGTTTATCTAGTTGAGACAACCTGAGAGCTTCTTGCTCAAAGTCAGTTTGTGCTGGATGAAATTCAATATTTCCCAGATGAATGACATAGGTCCATACTAATTCACGGCCCCTGTCTTTATATACGTCTACAACTCGTTTCATTTTTTATCATCCATGAAGTAAATACAACTAATTTTCGAATCGATGCTCTGTTTCAGGTCTGAGGCTAAATGTGAAATATTAAAAAGTTCCTGGATACAAAATATCTTTAGTCACATTTTGAATGTCACGATGTCCTGTAAAGGCCATGGTGATATCCAATTCATTATGAATAATATCAAGGCACTTAGTAACGCCAGCTTCACCCATGGCCCCTAAGCCATACAGAAAAGGGCGGCCAATCATCGTGCCACGGGCACCTAGCGCCCAAGCTTTGAGAACATCCTGCCCAGACCGAATGCCGCCATCCATCCATACTTCAATATCTTTACCAACTGCATTCACAATTCCGGGTAATGCCTTGATGCTGGAGATCGCACCATCTAATTGACGTCCGCCATGGTTAGAAACAATCAAAGCATCAGCTCCAGAGTTAGCTGCTAAGCGCGCATCTTCTTCATCCAGAATGCCTTTAATAATTAACTTGCCACCCCAAAGTTTTTTAATCCACTCCACATCATCCCAACTTAAGCCTGGATCAAACTGCTCAGCAGTCCAGGAGGAGAGGGAGGACATGTTGCCAACACCAGTGGCGTGACCAACAATATTTCGAAAGGTTCGGCGGGGTGTCATTGCCATACCCATGCACCAGCGTGGCTTAGTCATCATATTGATGATGTTGGCGATCGTCAGCTTTGGAGGTGCAGACAATCCATTTTTGAGATCTTTATGACGTTGCCCCAAAATCTGTAGATCCAAAGTTAAGACCAAGGCAGAGCACTTGGCAGCCTTGGCGCGTTCAATAAGGCGCTCAATAAAGCCACGGTCTTTCATGACATATAGCTGAAACCAAAAAGGCTTCGTAGTCCGCTCCGCCACATCCTCAATGGAACAAATACTCATAGTGGATAAGCAGAAGGGCACACCAAATTTTTCTGCGGCACGGGCAGCTAAAATTTCACCATCGGCATGCTGCATGCCAGTTAATCCAGTCGGTGCTAATGCCACTGGCATCGCTACCTCTTGCCCCACCATGGTTGTTTTGGTGGTGCGATTGACCATGTTCACGGCAACACGTTGACGTAGTTTGATCTTCTGAAAATCAGATTCATTGGCTCGGTAGGTTGATTCAGTCCATGAACCAGAGTCTGCGTAGTCATAAAACATCTTAGGGGTGCGTTTTTGATGTAGCACTCGTAAATCTTCAATATTGGTAATGATTGCCACTAAAGCCCCTTTTTATATTGCCATTGCCTGCTAGCTATTGCTAATTTAAGCTCTATCTTAGCAATACGGAGCATTTGTTTCTACAATGTGCAGGCAAAGCCCTTCTTGGAGCTCAAAATGCCTATTTTTCACCCTAATACTCCTTAATGCCCCATCTAGCCCTGTCAACTATCTTTTATTTATCCTTAGCAACCATGTTATGGGCTGGTAATGCGATAGCGGGACGAGCCTTGGTAGGAAGTATTTCTCCAATTACATTAAATACAGTTCGCTGGGGTCTGGCAGCCTTGATGTTGCTCCCTCTGGGGTGGCGAGTGATGAAGCCAGGTAGCGCTCTATGGCAAAACAAAGGTCGCTTTTTAGTCCTTGGTTTTTTGGGCGTAGGGACTTATAACGTTCTGCTTTACCTTGCATTGCAGACCTCGACTGCGATTAACGTTACCCTCATTGGTGCAAGTATGCCCATTTGGATGCTCTTCATTGGCGCTGTTTTTTATCAAGTCAAGCCAACCTTATTACAACTCTTAGGGGCGATTGTCTCCTTGGCGGGTGTTACTGTAGTTTTAACGCGTGGCGAGCCTGCTAGCCTTCTCAGTATGCAAGTAGTGATGGGAGATTTATTCATCATGTTGGCTACGATTCTCTGGGCCTGCTACAGCTGGATGATTAGCCGCCCAGGAAAAAGTACCGAGCGTCAATGGCCGTGGGCGGAGTTTTTGTTGGCACAGGTATTGATTGGTTTTATGTGGACGATGCTATTCGAGGGCGCAGAAATTGTTACTGGGCATGGGTTTATTGAACTGAACTACTGGACTGGGGCATTAATTCTATTTGTAGCCATTGGCCCCTCCCTGATTGCTTATCGTTGTTGGGGTTTGGGAGTTAACGGCGCTGGTCCAACCGTAGCGGCATTTTTTGCTAATCTCATTCCCTTGTTTACTGCGCTACTCTCTGCTGCCATTCTGGGCGATCCACCCCAGCTTTTTCATGGGCTTGCTTTTGCCTTAATTGCGATCGGGATACTAGTCTCCTCAACTAGACGGTCTATCAACTAACCCATCTTATTTGCTTAAAAAGCCTGTTTAGACTGATTTTCAAGGCTGAGATACCTAAATGGCGCTAAATCGGTATCATTTAGGGCTATTCATACGATTCACTAGGAAACTACTATGCCAGGCTTGCTCCCCAATGTTGATCCAGACGGTTTAATGGAGTTCTCGGTTGTCTATACCGATCGCTCGCTGAATCACATGTCAGAAGAATTCAAAAAAGTCATAGTCGATATTTCTAGTGTTCTTAAGGATGCCTATAACGCTAGCTCAGCTGTGATTGTTCCGGGTAGCGGCACTTTTGGTATGGAGGCTGTTGCCCGTCAATTTGCTAATAATGAAAAGTGTCTCGTATTACGCAATGGCTGGTTTAGCTATCGCTGGACTCAGATTTTTGATGTGGCAAACATCACACAGGATATTAGTATTCTCAAAGGTAGGCAGTTGGAAGATTCAACGCAAGGTGTTTTTGCACCTGCGCCAATCGAAGAGGTAGTAGCTTTTATTAAGAAAGAAAAACCAGCAGTGGTTTTTGCTCCGCATGTAGAAACCTCTGCAGGCATTATCTTGCCGGACGACTATCTCAAAGCGGTAGGTGAGGCAGTGCGCTCAGTCAATGGTTTATTCATACTCGATTGCATCGCTTCAGGCGCAATGTGGGTAGATATGAAAGCTTGTAATGTGGACGTTCTGATTACAGCGCCACAAAAAGGTTGGAGTAGTTCACCTTGCTGCGCAATGGTTGCGATGGGCGATAGAGCACGCGAACGTATTGAATCTACCCAAAGTAGTAGCTTCTCTATGGACCTCAAGAAGTGGTTACAAATCATGGAAGCCTACGAAAAAGGTGGTCATGTGTATCACACCACGATGCCAACCGATGCACTCAAGATTCTGCGTAATGTCATGAAAGAAACTCAGTCCCTAGGTTTTGCTGCTCTCAAAGCAAAGCAACAAGAGTTGGGCGATAAGGTTCGCGCTTTATTAGTATCTAATGGCTACCACTCAGTTGCAGCAAAAGGCTTTCAGTCTCCTGGTGTGGTGGTGAGCTTTACCAAGGATCCTGAGATTCAGTCAGGTAAGAAGTTTATTTCTCTTGGTTTGCAAACTGCTGCTGGAGTGCCATTGCAATGTGATGAGCGTTCTGACTTCCGTACATTCCGTATCGGCTTATTTGGTTTAGAAAAGTTGGCTCATGTTGATCGTACCGTCGGTCATCTTGCGGTAGCGCTAGAAAAAATTACTGAGACTGAAGCGCAAGCAGCTTAGGTAGTAGAAATACTGCTAATCTGAAAGGCCGTCTTAGGACGGCTTTTTAGCGCTAATTATCCATGAAGCATATGTGGCAAATAATTGAGTACTATTAATTAATACACAAACTCCTTAAGGCCCTACATGCATTCTCGCTTGGTAAAAATTAGTCTAGCTACTCTCATTTCTGCTGCCATTGCTTTGTCACCCCTTGCAGTAATAGCTGCTGATCCAGCACCTGCCACTCAAGCTGAAAAAGCCCCCACAAAGAAGGCTGAGAAAAAGAGCCAGAAAGATAAAAAAGCTGAGAAGAAGGCGAAGAAAAAATCCAAGAAAAAAGCAAAAGCAGCTCAACAGTAAATTTGCAGCATGGAACTCATTAGCGCAATGAGTTGATTAATTTAAGGGGTCAGATCCATCAAGAGTTGGGGACTTTGTGGAGCTAAACTCCCCACGCTTACTTGGCGCATCATTACGCACTAGTAGCCACATTGCTCCAATCACTAAACTCATCCCGCTAATCTGAATCCACGTAATAGGTTCAGATAAAACTATCCAGCCCATCAATAGTGTGGAGACTGGCCCCAGAATTCCAGCTTGTGCAACTAGTGGCGAGCCAATGCGATTTATGGCAATCATGATGAGCAACATCGGGATGACAGTACAAAGACTGGCATTGAGTAAGCTGAGCCAATAAATCTGGGGCACTTGAACAAATACGGCTGCGGGATCATAAATCAGAATTTGAATGACGCTGAGCAGCGCGGATGCAGAGCTGGCATAGACCACTAAGCGCACGCTACCTACTCTTCGAACCATTTCACCAGAGCCAATCATGTAGATTGCATAGGAGCACGCGCTTGCAAAGACCAGCAACATACCAAGCAAAGCCATTGAGCCAGTCGAACTCGCATCTTGAATAAATACCACGATCACGCCAACATAACCTACAAGCAGTGCATACCATTGCAGGCGACTAATAGCTTTATTTAAAATAAAGTAAGAGATTAACAAGACGATGGTTGGGGTGAGGTAGAGGACGATACGCTCTAATCCAACGGAGATATATTGAAGGCCTAAGAAATCTAGGTAGCTAGAAAAGAAGTAACCCGCAAAACCCAGAAAAAAAATCTTCACTTGATCTAATCCTGTTAGCGGACTCATTGCTTGCCTGCGCGCATGCCACCAATAAATTCCCCAGAAGAGGGGGAGTGCCATCAACATCCTTAAGGCAATCAGAGTTTCAGCATTGGCACCATAGCTAAATGCGAGCTTGACTAGAATGGCTTTTCCGGAAAACAGCACAGAGCCCAAGCCGGCCATAAAGAGACCGTAAACATAACGGCGCTGATGAAGAATGTCACTTGCTGATTGCATGCTGTTTTATAACAGTTTGTTGAGTAGGCTTCGCATCTCAAGAATGACCTCTGTTGGAGTGAGTCCAATAGGACCCACTTGCTGTGCGACCAAGCTATCAGCCGCACTTGCATGTAGCTGCACTCCAATACAACTAGCCTCCCAAAGACTAATGTTATGGCGTATACCTTGGGCAGCGATTGCGGCAATGCTGCCAGTTAAGACATCGCCCATACCGCCGACAGCCATACCGGGATTTCCTTGATCGCATTGCACAGACTCATATGTAGTAGAGGCTATCAGAGTGTGTTGCCCTTTCAGAACAATAATAGAGTTAGTCAGGTTTACTAAGTTAGATAAAGCAGTCATACGATCCTCTTGTATCGATGCTGTATCTGTATTGAGAAGATGTGCTGCTTCTCCAGGATGAGGGGTAAGAACACTCATTCCAGGAAACACTTGATTGCGATGTTTTAGTAGGGCTAAATATTCAGGGGTATCGGCGATCAGGCTAAGAGCATCCGCATCAATTACTAGAGGTACTTTTGGATAACGCAATGCGGTAACGAGCCAATCTCGCGCAAGTGCTGAAAATCCTAAGCCTGGGCCAATTGCAATTAAATCTGGAGTAGTAGCTTCTAGTTGCTCTTGGGCGTCAAAGCTGGCCAAGCGCACCATCAGCTCAGCTTGCTCGCTTAAGGCATGGGCAGTTGTGGGATCGAGCATCTCTAAGATAGTCCAGCCGGCACCCAAGTGAAGGGCGGCACTACCTGCTAATAGCAGAGCACCAGACATTCCAGGCGCGCCACCAATGAGCAATACTTTGCCAGCTTTACCTTTATGCTCTGAATGTTCACGCTTGAGGCGATGAATCAGTTCCAGTGCGTGTAGTTTGGTGGGGGCGGCCATGCAAATAGTATCGCTCTAATGAGGGTATTAACAATCTATTTTATCGGGAGTATTCTGTAGCGATGAAAATACAATTTCTTGGGGCGGCTGGAGAGGTCACTGGGTCTAGACATTCCGTAGAGCTTTCTGTGGGTGGGCGCGGGACAAGGTTCATGGTCGATTACGGTATGTTTCAAGGTGGGCGTGCAGCTACTGCAAAAAATCTGGAGCCTTTACCTTTTGCACCTAAAGACATTGATTTCATCGTATTAACCCATGCCCATATTGACCATAGCGGCTTATTGCCACGACTCTGCGCCCAAGGATTCTCAGGGCCCATTTACTGCACTGACGCTAGCTTTGAGTTATTAAAAATTATGCTGCCTGATAGCGCCCATTTACAGCGCTCTGATGTTGAGCGAGCAGTACGTCGACAAAAAGCGGGTAAGTGGCGCGGTCAGGATCTTCCAGTCGCTTTATACTCCATGGAAGAAGCTGAGCTCGCGCTTGGGCAATGCCAAGTGCTTGCTTATGGCAAGAAGACGCAACTCGCTCAAGGTATAGATTTAGAGTTTCAAAATGCAGGACATATTCTGGGCTCCGCGATTGCCATTTTAGATGTCACCGAAGACCATTCCGAGAAAAAACGTTGCGTTTTTTCTGGAGATATTGGTATGAAGGGAAAGTTATTGATGCCCGATCCTGCCATTATTTCTCAAGCGGATGTAGTGGTGGTGGAGTCAACGTACGGTGATCGCTTACATAAAACTCTAGCTAATACCGAAACTGAATTAATTCAAGTAGTTACTAATACTATGAATGCCCATGGCAACATCATCATTCCTGCCTTTGCTGTAGGCCGTACACAAGAAATTCTTTTTCTACTTATTGATTTAGTGAAACGTAGTTTATTGCCTCATCTGAGCATTTGGGTGGACTCGCCGATGGCTACTGCGGCCACGCATTTAACCCAACATTTTTTTGCGCAACTAGATAAAGAATCGCAAGCGACTTTTGAGTGGTTCAAAAAAAATCCTGGTGCAGTTGATCTACGTTTCATTGCAGATGTAGAAGAATCTAAGGCGCTCAATAAGATTAAGGGTGGAGCCATTATTATCTCAGCGAGTGGCATGTGTGATGCCGGCCGCATCGTTCATCATCTGCAAAATAATTTACCGCGTGCACAAAATGCGATTGTGATCACTGGCTTTCAGGCTTATGGCAGTTTAGGACGTCGCCTTGTAGATAAGGCGGCAAAAGTAAGGCTCTTCGGTGAAGAGGTGCCAGTGAGAGCATCTATCCATACTATTGGCGGACTATCTGCCCACGCCGATCAAGCTGGTCTATTGGAGTGGTTGCGAGGTTTTAAGCTAGCTCCACAATCTATTTTTGTAGTTCATGGAGAGCCCGAAGCGTCTGCTGTTTTGGGAGAAGCAATTCGTGAAGAGCTTGGGTGGAAGAATGTGATTATTCCAGAGCGCTTACACACATATCCTTGTTGAGGTTTACTCGGCTACTTTGGCGCCTTGAATACCATGTCGTTTCATGGATGCGCTGATAAAGCCAGAGGCTTTTAGTTCCGCAATGACCTTATCCAAGAAGGCGGTAGTTTGTTCGAACTCAGAGCGCGCTTTAGGTATGCCAATTGCTTGATTAATCACCATGAAGCGGTCAGGCAGAATGCGCAAGCCTTGGTAGCGTAGCGCATCGCTTTCGAGTTGCTGTTTGACGCCAGCGGCAACAGTACCTTTACCTTTCATAAAATCATCCACAACCATTTGGGAGCTAGCAGAGCGAATGAGTCTTGCTTGTTTAATTTCTCTAGTTAAGTAGAGATCATAAGCACTTCCTTTGCCAACCACAATATTGTTTCCAACTACATCAACCTCTTCATTCCTCTTTAGTGGTGATTGAGCCTTGACCATGTAAGCCCCTTCGATCTGAATATAGGCTGGGGTATAGCTGATATCAGCTCCACGAACAGGGTCAATTGCGACAAAGATAAGGTCAAGCATGCCGCTTTTCAGTGCCTCAACGGTTTCACTAGCACTCCCAAACGAGATGAGCTCTATAGGTAGTTGAATACGTCTCCCGATTTCCTGGGCTATATCAATGCTGATCCCCTTGGGCTGAGGTGCACTCTTATCGGACGAGCCAGCCAATACTGGATTTCCCAGGTTAATGCCAACGCGCAGGGTTTCGGTAGGGGCTAATGAGGTAATCATCTTTAGATCAACTGGATTGAGGGGGTTTGAGCTTGCCGCCTGAGAAAATATCAATTGGGCAACCAAGAGCAGCACGACGCTAATTGTTTTATTCATATGTCTATGTCACACGTAAAAAAACCGCGGCGGACCGCGGTTTGATTGCTATTACTGAAATTATTTCTTGGCTTCAGGCGCTGGTGCTGGTGCGGCTGCAGGTGCAACTGGTGCTGCAGGAGCATCTTTCTTAGCTGATTCCATGTGAGCAGCTTCAGCGCCATGCTTCTCGCCGCCCATATCAATGTCGCCATCTCCCTTGATGAGTAAATAGGCTGTGGCACTAATTAATACTAGTACCATGATGATGATTGAACGATTGCTCATTGCTTTTCCTTCAGTTTGGTTAATATCTTCCAATATTAACTCCTGAAGAATGGGTGGTATATCCGAATAAGCCCTAGATGCCAAATTAATGCAAAATTCTAGGTAGTACTACTGATTTGGCTGAATATGAGCCGCTATTTTTAAAGGTTGTGACATGAGCTCCAAGTTACCTGAAAATAATTCTCAAACCATCACTAATTTTTTGCGTCTTCAAAAAAGTCAGTTAGCAGAAGAGACTTCTGAAGACTCCTATAAATTTGCGTTTGATGATCAAGCCTTTTTAGCTCGTCGGGAAACACTAGGTTTGCGCTTTCAGTTGGAGTTGTTAAAGCCTGAGATTCTGCTAGATGAGCATGGCATTGAGCATACGATCACAGTATTCGGGTCCACTCGTTTTGTTAGTTCTCAGGCGGCACATGAGATGGAGGAGAAAGCTAAAACTCCCGCTGAGCTTGCTCAGGCAAAAAGGGCCTTACTCCACTGCAAGTATTATGATTCGGCTAGGGAATTCGGAACAATAGTAGCGCACTATAACGCCACTCAAACAGAGAATCGTAATAAGCTTTACGTTGCCACTGGCGGCGGTCCTGGAATTATGGAGGCGGTTAACCGAGGTGCATTTGAGGCGGGCGATAAGTCAATTGGTTTTAATATTAGCCTGCCTAAAGAGCAACACCCAAATTCTTACCTGACTCCAGGACTAAGCTTTCGGTTTCATTATTTTGCTATTCGCAAAATGCATTTCATGCTCAGGGCGAGGGCAATTTTGGCCTACCCTGGTGGATTTGGCTCCTTTGATGAGCTCTTTGAAGTGTTGACCCTCATGCAAACAAAAAAGGTAGACCGCTTTCCGATCATTTTAGTTGGGAAAGATTTTTGGCAAGGGGTTATTAACTTTAATCAGATGCTCGCTCATGGAGTGATTGAGCAGGCCGATATGGATTTAATTCATTTTGTGGAAACAGCCGAAGAAGCCTGGGCTGTTATAAGTGACTGGTATCAATTGGCTTGAGGGATCTGTAAAATAAGCTCCGAAGACATTATGACTATTACAAGTACAGTAAACCTTACTACCGAACTAGATTTACCAGCCTATTTATTTGGTATCACTATGCTACTAATTGTGATGCTCGTGCATGGGTTTGTATTGCTCCAGATTGCCAAGCGTTATGAAGTAAAGTCATTTCTCTATCTCTCAGAACAGAAATATTCATCCGTTGCCCTTGTTTTCTACATCAGCATACTGTGTTTATTTCTCACCCATCTCTTTGAAATCATTCTCTGGGGTATCTCATTAAGGGTGTTTAATCTCTTGCCCAATTTAGGACAGAGTATTCTATTTAGTGGCAGCACTTATACGGCGATGGGCTTTATGGACGATTCTTTGCCAAATGGATGGAAGATGCTGGCCATCATTATTGCTTTTTCAGGAATGTTTGCTTTTGCTTGGACGGCATCGGTCATGATCTCTATGACTAAAAACTTCCGACAGGCTTATACCCTTTTGCATATGCAAAAACTCAAGCTGCCGACTGAAGTCATTGAACGCTTCAAGTAAATTATGAGTAAAGCTTGGGATGCCATCGTGATTGGCGGTGGTGCAGCCGGACTATTTTGCGCTGGCGTTGCTGGTCAATTAGGTAAAAAAGTATTGGTGCTGGATCACGCCGATATCCTGTGTGAAAAAATACGGATCAGCGGTGGAGGAAGATGTAACTTTACCAATCTGCATAGTAGTCCTGCTAATTTCCTATCACTTAACCCTCATTTTGTAAAAAGCGCCTTAGCGCGCTACCCCGCAAAAGAATTTATTAAATTAGTTCAGTCTTATCGTATTGCCTATCATGAGAAACACCA
>CANISN010000003.1 GCA_947470165.1 Burkholderiaceae bacterium
ACCACATATTTTGACTCTGGTGCGGCTAGTTGAGTAATTAAGTAAGCCCATAGTTAGAAATAATAAGGCTTTAGCCCTGAAATAACCTACTTTGATTAAAACAGACTTTTGGGTAACCAAGAGTTGGCAAGAGAAGGATTTGGGATATTCAATTCCGCTGGGTAGGTGATCTGGGCAAGATAGAGTCCTGCAGGCGAAAAAGTCGGCGCAGCAATACTCCGATCTTTTGCAGCCAGCACTTCCGCCATCCATTGGGAAGATTGCTTTCCGATGCCTATTTGGATAAAACTTCCGACTAAATTACGTACCATGTGATGCAAAAACGCATTTCCTTTGATCTTAAAATACAGCCAAGGCTCATTCGAGACAATATCAATGGAGTAGATGGTCTTCACAGGAGTCTTACTTTGACACTCTGAAGATCTGAATGAAGTGAAGTCATGCTCCCCTATTAAACACTCTGCAGCCAGCTTCATAGCATCGACATCAAACCAATGATCAGGGGGCATCATGACATAGCCTGCGCTAGACGCTGCCATAGGAGAGCGGCAAGGCCCAGCATGTAAGGCATAAATATAGGAGCGCTCGTAGGCAGAATAGCGGGCGCTAAAGTCTTCTGGAACTGGCTGAGCCCAGTTCACCACAATTGAGTCTGGCAGGAAGCTATTAAGCCCCCTCACCCATGACCAATTCTGTCGCTCCACATCGACGTCAAAATGAACCACCTGACCAAGCGCATGAACCCCTGTATCCGTTCGCCCTGCCACAATGACGCGGATTGGATTCAATTTGTTATCCTCAGAGCCAACAAAAGAAATAATTGCACTTTCCAACTCATCTTGGACAGTTGGCTGATCTACCTGCGTCTGCCAACCAGAATATGCGCTGCCATCATACTGAAGACCCAAGGCAATCCGCATTAAAAAACTTTAGCCATTTCTATGCGCAAGTTCTGCCAACATACCTTGAGCTTCGATCACCACCTCTGGATCGATGGATGCGCCAATACGAACAACTTCATCAAGTGATTTATTGGCTGCTGAAAAATCTTCAATCGTGATGTAAGCACGAGCTAGGTTTAACTTAACTCTCAGCTCGTCAGAGCTTAACCCTGAGACGGGCAATTTTGCGGGAGCTAAATCTAAATTGATGCTTCCAAATAATGCCTTAGCCTTATCAGACATACCCTCATGATGGCCATTATGGTGATCAGGTTCTGTAGACTCAGTGGATAAATTTTTGGATGGGTAATTACCTGATTGAATATCAGTTAGTTGTTGTTGGCGCGAATTACGCATAAAAAACCAAATTAACAGAGCGGTTATCAGCAAGAAACAAGCTAGGCCCAAAAGGGTTGTCTTGAGATTAAGCTCACTTTTATCAGCATCAACAGCTTGAGAAGTTCCCTGAGCTTCTCCTAACAATTTTTTTAAGTCAGAAATATTCTTCTCCAACTCAATTACCCTAGTATTAGTTTTCTCAAGAATTTTTTCTTGCGCAACGATCTCTTCAGTAATGCGCTTGGTATCTGCATCCTTATCGCCACTAGAACCAATCTTTAAAAGATTGGAGGGGCTGCTACTTTCATCAGCGCTAACCACAACGCTAGAATTACTTTTCTTAAGCTCTCCCCATTGCTGGGCAGCGACATCGACAAACTTCTGTGCATCCTTCTGATCGATCGCCTGAATTGCCGCAGCATTAGGAATAAGAAGTTCAGATCCGGCTAGTAATTGATTAATATTGCCGCCAATAAAGGCATCTGGATTAGCTTGATACAAAGCCATCATTTTTTGATCGATAGAAAAATCTGGCGACCCAGTATCCATCTGTGATGCAATTGAAGATAATGTTTGCCCAGGCTCAACAATAAACTTAGGAAGATTACCATTCAGAAACGTGTAGACCCTAGAAATGGAGCCAGTTGACCAGTTTAAGGTGAGCAATAAATCTACAAACACATCTGGTGATACGGGTACGGGTTGAACCGTTTCAACCAAAATCATCAGCCGCTCATCTTTTGAGCGATAAACCATGACTTGGGCATTAAAGTCCAATATTCTTGGAGAGACTCCCAGTCGCTCATAGGTGCCAATAGGTGGGATCGACGCAGACAAAGAGGATAGAAGACCTTGCTCATCTGCGCCTAATTCAATGGGAACCTCAACTCGAAGAGTTTCCCCAGGCCGAGACACTAAATTAGCTTTGCCTAAATTGATAGCAAATACACTACTTGAAAGTGCAATACCGATCAATCCAGCAAGGATAAATTTAAGTATCTGAATGTTAGCCATTTTTATCCAATAAAATTCTCAGCATACGGCGCAATGGCTCCGCAGCGCCCCATAAAAGCTGATCACCAACCGTAAATGCACTTAGATACTCTGGCCCCATGGCCATTTTATGCAAGCGTCCAATCGGAACTCTCAAGGTGCCACTAACTGCAACTGGGGATAATTCACGCTCAGTAGTCTCGCGATCATTAGGAATCACTTTAACCCACTGGTTATCGTTGGCCAATATTTCTTCAATCTCTTTTAAAGAAATATCTTTCTTCAATTTGACTGTCAAACCCTGTGAGTGACAGCGCATTGCTCCAACACGAACGCACAAACCATCAACTGGAATACTGCCTAGGGCTCTGAATGCAGGGCGGCCCAAGATCTTATTAAACTCTGCGCCACCCTTCCACTCTTCTTTAGTTTGGCCATGCTCAACGGGAACATCAATCCAGGGAATTAAGCTACCTGCCAAAGGTGTATTGCGGAAGTTTTTCTTAGGAAAATTAGACGAGCGTAATGTTTCAGTAATTTTACGATCGATGTCCAGAATCCAGGATGAGGGATCAGCTAGCTCAGTTGCCACGCTGTCACGCAGGGCACCCATTTGTAAAAGAAGTTCGCGCATATTCTGGGCGCCGGCACCTGAGGCAGCTTGATAGGTCATGGCACTAATCCACTCAACCATATCTGCTTTGACAAGACCGCCCATAGCCATCATCATCAAGCTCACGGTACAGTTACTACCGATCCAGTTTTTACCACCAGCAGCTAAGGCCTGATCGATAACAGGTCGATTGACTGGATCAAGAACCAATACAGCATCATCCTTCATACGCAAGGCACTGGCTGCATCAATCCAATGACCCTGCCAAGCAGCCGCGCGCAACTTAGGAAAAATATCATTGGTGTAATCGCCGCCTTGGCAAGTCAGAATAATGTCGCAGCGTGAGAGTGCTATGATGTCATTAGCGTCTTGTAAGGTGTTTTCACTCTTAGCAACTTGTTGACCATTCAATAGCGGCACTACACCACCAGCTTGACTGGTGCTAAAGAATACCGGCTCAATCAGCTCAAAATCCTTTTCAGCCAACATTCTCTCCAAGAGAACGCTACCAACCATTCCGCGCCAGCCGACTAAGCCTACCAATGGTATTTTTGTATTTGCCATGACGATCAACTATCTATTCAGTGTAATAATTTATGTTGTTTCTTTATTGTGATTCTGCACTATTTATTTTGATAGCGCAGCTACTACAGCATCACCCATCTCCACTGTAGACACCTTCTTTGTGCCATCAGTAAAAATATCTACAGTTCGTAAGCCCTGTGATAGAACTTTTTGCACGGCAGCTTCAATGCGATCAGCCTCCAGTGGCATGCCCAAGGAATAACGCAACATCATGGCAACCGACAAAATAGTAGCTAAAGGATTAGCAATACCTTTACCAGCGATGTCAGGAGCTGATCCATGGCTTGGCTCATATAAGCCTTTGTTATTCTTATCCAAAGATGCTGATGGCAACATACCAATTGAGCCCGTTAACATTGCTGCTTCATCAGACAAAATGTCACCAAACAGATTGCCAGTAACCACGACATCAAATGCTTTTGGTGCCTTAACTAATTGCATTGCTGCATTATCGACATACATATGTGATAACTCCACATCTGGATAGTCTTTACCAACACGGATCATCACTTCACGCCAAAGTTGTGAGGTCTCTAAAACGTTTGCTTTATCTACACTACAAACTTTTTTGCCACGCTTGCGTGCTGCCTCAAATGCAACACGGCCAATACGCTCCACTTCAGGTTCGCTGTAATGCATCATGTCGTAACCTTCGCGTGCGCCTTTGAATAAAGGAAGATCTGAAGTACGAATACCACGTGGCTGGCCAAAATAAATATCGCCGTTCAGCTCGCGAATAATCAAAATATCTAGACCACCGACAATTTCAGGCTTCAAACTAGAGGCGGCCGTTAGCTCGTCATAGCAAATCGCTGGTCTAAAGTTAGCAAATAATTCTAGGTGTTTACGTAAGCCCAGAATAGCTTGCTCAGGGCGCAGTTCGCGAGGCAAGGAGTCGTATTTCCAGTCACCTACAGCACCAAATAAAATAGCATCCGCTTTTTTGGCTAGATCCAATGTTGCCGGCGGCAATGGGTGACCTGCCACATCGTAAGCAGCACCACCAACGGGAGCGGACTCAAGATCAAATTTTGAGCCGAGCGCATTTAATACCTTAACGGCTTCAGCAACGATTTCCGGACCGATCCCATCGCCCGGGAGGACTGCAATTTTCATGAAAGGCCTTTAACTCTACAAAACTATGGCAATTGTGTCGCAAGCCAAGGCATCTTCAGGATGCGCTCAGCTTCATAAGCCTTGATTTTATCTGCATGCTGCAGGGTTAAGCCAATATCGTCAAAGCCGTTGAGTAGGCAATGCTTTCTAAATGGGGCTACATCAAAGCTATACGTCGTGCCATCAGGGGTAATGACTTGCTGGCTTGCTAGGTCAATCGTTAGCTGGTAACCACTGAATGCGAGTGTTTCGTTAAATAAATGGTCTACCTGCAGTTCAGACAGCTCAATCGGTAAAAGGCCATTTTTGAAGCAATTATTGTAGAAAATATCCGCAAAGCTCGGTGCAATGACCGCTCTAAAGCCATATTGATCCAGTGCCCATGGGGCATGCTCACGAGAGCTGCCACAGCCAAAGTTCTTGCGAGCCAGCAGGATACCGGCACCTTTGTAGCGTGGCTGGTTTAAAACAAAATCGGGATTAATTGGGCGGATGCTGCAGTCTTGACCAGGTTCGCCATGGTCTAAATAACGCCACTCATCAAATAAATTCTGACCGAAGCCAGTTTTCTTGATCGATTTTAAGAACTGCTTTGGGATGATCGCATCGGTATCCACATTCTCGCGATTTAGCGGGGCAAGCAAACCTTTGTAAACCGTAAATTTATCCATGATGATCTTTGCTGAATATCGCGACTGATTACTAAATTAGTAACGCTTACTTCACCGGCGTCACAACAACATCTTTCCCTTTGGTTTGGGATTGATTATCCGTATTGCTTGTATTACTAGCCTTATTACCGCCCATCGAATTGCCCATGGTCTGGAGGTCTTTTCCAACACCCTCCATGGTGTTAATGCAAGCAGCAAGGGTGATGCCAATGGCAGCAACAATAGTTAACTTTTTAATCATAGTGAAAGAGGATTTTTTTAACATGAAATTTCCTTAAGAAATCTTACGAATATCAACAAAGTGACCTTCGATAGCTGCTGCAGCCGCCATTGCTGGGCTAAGCAAATGGGTTCTGCCGCCATTGCCTTGACGACCTTCAAAATTACGATTAGAGGTCGAAGCACAACGCTCACCCGGCTCAAGACGATCAGCATTCATTGCCAAACACATTGAGCAGCCAGGCTCGCGCCATTCAAAGCCAGCAGCCTTGAATACACGATCTAAACCCTCTCGCTCTGCTTGAGCCTTCACTAAGCCTGAACCTGGAACAACCAATGCCAATTTGACGTTAGCAGCAACCTTCTTACCCAAGCGATCAACCACCTTGGCAGCTGCACGAATATCTTCAATACGGCTATTAGTGCAGGAGCCAATAAATACTTTATCTACAAAAATATTGCTCAGCGGAGTGTTGGGCAGAAGACCCATATATTTCAGCGCACGCTCCATCGCGGAACGCTTGTTAGCATCACGCTCTTTTTCAGGATCTGGAATGGAATCACTAATAGAAAGCACCATTTCTGGTGAGGTTCCCCAAGTCACTTGAGGGGCAATTTCTTCAGCACGCAATTCCACTTCAGCATCAAACTGAGCATCGGCATCCGAATGTAAAGTACGCCAGTATTGCAAGGCATGGCGCAAAGACTCGCCCTTAGGAGCATATGGTCGACCTTGAATGTATTCAATGGTGGTCTCATCAACCGCTACTAGGCCAGCGCGTGCGCCAGCCTCAATCGCCATATTACAAAGGGTCATCCGACCCTCCATAGAGAGATTACGAATGGCTTCGCCAGCAAACTCAATGGTGAAACCGGTTCCACCGGCCGTACCAATCTTGCCAATGACAGCAAGCACAATATCCTTAGCAGTGGAGCCAGGCTGTAAACGACCGTCCACTTTCACCAGCATATTCTTACTCTTTTTCATAAGCAAGGTTTGGGTAGCTAACACATGCTCAACTTCTGAGGTGCCAATACCAAATGCTAGAGCTCCAAAAGCGCCATGAGTGCTGGTATGGGAATCACCGCAAACCACGGTCATACCCGGTAAAGTAGCCCCCTGCTCTGGACCAATCACGTGCACAATCCCTTGGCGGGTATCGTTCATTTTGTACTGGGTAATACCAAAGGCATCACAGTTTTGATCCAGCGTATCAACTTGTAACTTCGAAATAGGATCTGTGATCCCTTCAGAGCGGTCCGTAGTTGGGACATTGTGATCTGAAACTGCCAAGTTAGCAGAAATACGCCAAACAGGACGGCCTGCTAAATTCAAACCCTCAAAGGCTTGTGGGCTAGTTACCTCATGCAATAACTGACGGTCTATATAAATAGTAGCCGTGCCATCCTCCTCTGAATAGACAACATGCTCATCCCACAATTTGTCGTAAAGCGTACGTGACATGAATTCCTCTAAAGCCTTTATTTACGAACAGTAATGTTGGGAACTGCACGGGAAGTTTCTCCAACATATAGCTGACGTGGACGACCAATCTTGTACTCAGAATCCGTAATCATTTCCTCCCATTGAGCAATCCAACCTACTGTTCTTGCCAAAGCAAAGACGCAAGTGAACATATCTGTTGGAATGCCTAAGGCGCGCTGAACAATCCCTGAATAAAAGTCGACGTTTGGATATAACTTACGGCTGACGAAATACTCATCCTCAAGAGCAATTTTCTCAAGAGTCATAGCGAGTTTGAACAAAGGATCGTTCTCAAGACCAAGCTCTTTCAGTACTTCATAACAAGTTTCACGCATTAGCTTAGCGCGTGGATCAAAGTTTTTATAAACACGGTGACCGAATCCCATCAAGCGAACACTAGAATTCTTATCTTTTACCTGGGTAATAAATTCGCCAATTTTTTCAACGCCGCCATTCGCTTGAATCTGATTGAGCATATCCAAGCAGGCTTCGTTAGCACCGCCATGAGCTGGACCCCATAAACATGCGATACCAGCAGAGATTGCAGCAAATGGATTAGTTCCAGAAGAACCGCACAAACGCACTGTAGAGGTAGAGGCGTTCTGCTCGTGGTCAGCATGCAATATGAAAATGCGATCTAAAGCGCGTACCAATACTGGATTGATTTTGTAATCTTCACAAGGCGTTGCAAACATCATACGCATGAAGTTTGCTGTGTATGACAGAGAGTTATTTGGGTAGATAAATGGTTGTCCAATGGAATACTTATAAGACATTGCAACCAATGTTGGCATCTTAGCAATCAAACGAATTTGCGCAATTTCACGCGCCTTAGGTTGGCTATAGTCAATGGCATCGTGATAGAAAGCCGCCATTGCACCAACTAAACCTGTTAAAACAGACATTGGGTGAGCATCACGACGGAAACCGCGCAAGAAGAACTGCATTTGCTCATGAACCATCGTATGGTGTATCACCAGATCTTCAAAATCTTTTTTTCCTTTGGCGTTTGGTAATTCACCATGAAGAAGCAGAAAGCAGACTTCCAAGAAATCGCAGTTATGCGCTAAATCTTCGATTGGGTAGCCGCGATACAGTAATTCCCCTTTATCCCCATCGATATAAGTAATTTTGCTATTACAGGATGCAGTAGACAGAAAGCCTGAATCGTAAGTGAACTTACCAGTTTGTCCGTATAGCTTACGAATATCGATCACGTCAGGGCCAACAGTGCCTTTATAAATAGGCAAGTCAATATCTGGAGTGCCGTCCGAAAACGATAATTTTGCCTTGATATCCGATTCAACCATTTCTAATCCTTAGTCATTCAAATTGATGATTAATACTACTTTTGACAATGCATCAGCGCTTAACTGCACCTAAGTACTACATTACTTCTCTCTCAGCCTTTGTAAAACAGACCTAAAGCAGCTCTCTTGAGTTTCTTTTTCCAATGCAGCAACAGAATCTTTGCGACCGATTAACAAATCCATCAAATCATTGTCCTCTAAGGCGAGCAACTGGGTTAAAACTTTACCTTCATCCTCATTTAATTGGGCGCCGTAGCGCTCAAAAAAACGTTGCAAGATTAAATCATTCTCAAGTAAACCCCTGCGGGCATCACTCTTTAAGCGATATAACTCTGCATTACTAAGACTCATACCGCCCTGCGTACCATCAATTCCTTAATCTTTCCAATGGCCTTAGTGGGATTTAAATGCTTAGGACATACATCCACGCAATTCATGATGGTATGGCAACGAAATAAACGGTAAGGGTCTTCCAAGTTATCCAAACGCTGAGAAGTCTCTTCATCACGACTATCGGCAATAAAGCGATAGGCCTGGAGCAAGCCAGCTGGACCAACAAACTTATCTGGATTCCACCAGAAAGATGGGCAGGCAGTTGAACATGAAGCACACAAGATGCACTCATATAATCCATTTAATTCTTCGCGCTCTTCCGGGCTCTGTAAACGCTCTTTCTCAGGAGGAGGATTGTCATTGACTAAATAGGGCTTGATAGACAAATATTGTTTGAAGAATAAAGTCATATCCACAATCAAATCACGAACTACTGGCAAGCCAGGCAATGGACGCAATGTGATGACCTTGGGCAGGGTCAGCATATTAGTTAAGCAAGCTAAACCGTTTTTTCCGTTAATGTTCATAGCATCTGAACCACAAACACCTTCACGACATGAGCGGCGATAGGTAATGCTCTCATCCTGCTTTTTTAAGGAAATTAAGGCATCTAGCAACATACGCTCCCCAGTCAACTCAAGCTCATAACGCTGCATGCGTGGAGCTGTGTCGACATCTGGATCGTAGCGGTAAATTTCAAATACACGAATATCACTCATTTTCTATTTCTCTTCGCTTAAAAAGTACGTTCTTTAGGAGGAAAGGACTCAACAGTCAAGGGCTTTAATATCACTGGCTTGTAGGACAACTTGTTACCCTCGCTATACCAAAGGGTGTGCTTCATCCAATTTTCATCATCCCGATGTTGATGATCATCGTGTGAGTGAGCGCCACGACTCTCTTTACGAGCAGCCGCGGAGATCATGGTGGCATTTGCTGTTTCAACTAGATTAGCCACTTCTAAAGCTTCAATACGAGCTGTATTGAAAATCTGAGATTTATCTTTTACCCATAGATGCTTTGCACGCTCAGTCAACTTCGCCATTTGACGAACACCTTCGTCCATCAACTCTTGATTACGGAATACACCAGCATATTTCTGCATCGTCTTACGAATATCGTTTGCAACGTCTTGTGCATACTCGCCAGAAGTAGAGTTATCCAAGGCAGCAATCCGCTCCAATGTTTTTTGACCTGCATTTTCAGGCACAGGCTTGAACTCCTGATTTTTTAAGTCCATTGCAACAACATGGTTGCCTGCAGCACGACCAAAAACTAGCAAATCAAGTAAAGAATTAGTACCTAAACGATTTGCACCATGCACAGATACGCAAGAGCATTCACCGATAGCGTAAAGACCATTCACAACTTCGTTGTGCTTACCATTGCCCGGCACAACCACTTGACCATGAATATTCGTAGGAATTCCACCCATCTGATAGTGAATAGTTGGTACAACTGGAATAGGTTCTTTGGTGACATCTACGTTCGCAAAGTTAATGCCGATCTCGTATACGGAAGGTAAGCGCTTCATGATTGTCTCAGCACCAATGTGAGTCAAATCGAGCACTACATAGTCGCCATTAGGGCCACAGCCGCGCCCTTCTTTAATTTCTTGATCCATACAGCGGGATACAAAATCACGTGGAGCCAAATCTTTATAGGTTGGTGCGTAGCGCTCCATAAAACGTTCGCCATCTTTATTGCGCAAGATACCGCCTTCGCCACGGCAACCCTCTGTCAACAACACACCCGCACCAGCTACGCCAGTTGGATGGAATTGCCAGAACTCCATGTCTTCCAAAGGAATGCCAGCACGAGCAGCAAGTCCCATACCGTCACCAGTGTTAATAAACGCGTTGGTAGATGCATCCCAAATACGACCTGCACCACCAGTAGCCATCATGACTACCTTGGTTTCAAGAATGTAAACCTCACCAGTCTCCATTTCGAGGGCGGTGACACCAACAACGTCACCAGCATCATTACGAATTAAATCTAGAGCAAGCCACTCTACAAAGAAATTGGTTTTTGCACGCACGTTACGTTGATACAAAGTGTGCAGCATTGCATGACCAGTTCGGTCAGCTGCAGCACAAGCTCTTTGAACAGGCTTCTCCCCATAGTTAGCAGTGTGGCCACCAAATGGACGCTGATAAATCGTGCCGTCAGGATTGCGGTCAAATGGCATGCCAAAATGCTCAAGCTCATAAACTACTTTTGGTGCTTCACGACACATAAACTCGATCACATCTTGATCGCCCAACCAATCGGAACCTTTGATGGTGTCGTAAAAATGATAGTGCCAATTATCCTCACTCATATTACCTAGAGAAGCACCAATACCACCTTGTGCAGCAACAGTATGCGAGCGAGTTGGGAAAACCTTAGTTAATACCGCAACGTTCAGACCAGCTTCCGCTAATTGCAAAGAAGCGCGCATACCTGAACCACCTGCTCCAATAATTACCGCATCGAAACGGCGGCGTGGTAATGCTTTTTTAATCGCGGTCATTGAATTACACTTTCCACAAAATTTCTACGGCGTAGGCCGCACAGGCTACGAGATACAAAACAGTTAACACCTGAAGTGTTAAACGAATGCTGACAGGCTTGATGTAATCCATCCAGATATCACGAATACCAATCCAAGCGTGATAGAACAAGCTGATGAAAAACAATAGTGTTAAGAGCTTCATGAATTGATTGCTAAACAATGTAGCCCAACCCTCATAAGTGGCACTACCAGCAATGCAATAGTCCAGCAGCAAAACGATGGTGAAAACCACCATGACCACGGCAGTTGCCCGCTGAATAATCCACTCTTTAAGACCGTAATGCGCGCCAATAACTAAACGCTTTGGTCCGATTTGATAATTAGGCATTCGATTTCCTTAATGAAGTGGCGCTTAGTAGAGGCCGAATAATTTGAGACCAACGATGGCTGTCAAACCAAGACCTAAGCAAAAGACAATGATTGCTGAGCGGTTTGCATCGGCCTTTTCAACGCCGATCTCTAGGTCTAGCAAAAGATAACGAATACCAGCACAAAAATGGTGCAAGAAGGCCCAAATCAATCCCAAGAGAATAATTTTTACTAGTACATGGCCAGTGATTGCCTGAAACCGCTGATAACTCAATTCGGAGGCAAGACTTTGATCAAGGAGATATAGCAAGAATGGCAGCATCAAAAATAATGCTGCCCCGCTTATGCGGTGAAGAATGGAAACCTTACCAGCCCAAGGAAGGCGGTACTTAATGAGCTGAGCCAAACCAATATTCCGATAAATGGGTCTATCTTTTTTTACATCCTGCTGTGCATCAACCATGGGCAGTCTCAATCTTTTGTTGGAGGGTCAGTGTGGCTTTGTTGTGTTGCAACATATTCTATTGGAAACCTTGGTGTAGGTGGGGACTTTTTAGCGTTTAAAGTGGTTTAATAGTGGTTTTTACTGATTTTGAGTGTACTACCTAGTTCAATTTATTGTCGTAATGGTGGTCAGAAGTGTCATATCTTGCATGCCGAATTTCTACAGGTTTGTTTCCATAAGTAAAAGCAACCCGCTCTACGGAAAGCAATGCAGAGCCAACGGGAAGCTGTAAATATTGAGCTAGAGTCTGATTTACTAGAACAGCCTTAATTTTCTCCTCAGCACGGACCATATGGGTGGCATATTCGCCCTCATAAAAGGCATACATTGGCCCTGCCCATGCATTTAAGGAGTCTAAAGTAAGCCCCTTAAAGCGCCCCTCTGGCAACCAGATTTCCTCAAAAACGATGGGCTTTCCCATTGAACTTTGAACACGGTCAATGCGAATAATGGGGTCGCCCACCTTCAATTTCAGTAATTGGGCGGTATGGGCATCGGCCTTAATATATTCACAGGCTAAAAACCGGTTTTTGAGGTGGAGTTTTTCAGCTGAATCGGTCTCCAGACGCAAGAAACGGTATTGCCAGCCCTCCTCTTGATGGGTGGCAACAAAGGTACCCTTACCTTGACGTCTTACCAAAAGATTTTGAGCGGCTAACTCATCAATCGCCTTACGAACAGTGCCTTGGCTGACAGCATAACGTGCCGCTAAGTCCATTTCACTGGGGATGGCATCCCCAGGCAACCATTCAGAGGCCTGCAAACTAGCCAAAATCATGGCCTTAATTTGCTCATAGAGCGGGCTAAATGAGGCAACTGGTTCAGATATTAGTGTCAAATTAACTCCAGAACAGCTTGTATTGGATAAAATTCAGGCTCATCTCATATCTTATATAAGACATTGACAGTGTAAATGGAAAGTCCATACACTTGAATGGATAATGAAAAAAGATTCGTTAATTAACCTCAACTGGAGTTATTAGTAAATGGCAAAAGCCCCAATGCGTGTTGCAGTCACCGGTGCAGCCGGTCAAATCGGATATTCCCTTCTTTTCCGCATCGCTAATGGCGACCTGCTGGGTAAAGATCAGCCAGTCATACTCCAATTACTTGAAATTCCAGATGAAAAGGCCCAAAAAGCACTAGCTGGTGTGATGATGGAACTAGATGATTGCGCGTTCCCACTGCTAGCTAGTATGACTGCACACTCTGACCCAATGACAGCCTTCAAAGATATTGATATTGCATTGTTGGTCGGAGCTCGTCCCCGTGGACCAGGTATGGAGCGCAAAGATTTGCTCTCAGCCAATGCCCAAATTTTCACGGCACAAGGCAAGGCGCTCAATGCGGTTGCCAAGAAAACTGTCAAGGTATTGGTTGTTGGAAACCCAGCAAATACCAATGCTTACATCGCCATGAAATCTGCTCCAGATATTCCTGCGAAAAACTTTACGGCAATGTTGCGCCTTGATCACAATCGCGCACTCTCACAATTGGCTAGCAAGATGAACAAGCCCGTTGCAAATATTGAGAAATTGGTTGTTTGGGGCAATCACAGTCCAACGATGTATCCCGACTATCGCTTTGCAACTATTGATGGCAAGTCCGTAAAAGACAGTATCAACGATGCCGTTTGGAATAAGGATACTTTCATTCCTACCGTTGGTAAGCGTGGTGCAGCCATTATTGAAGCGCGTGGGCTCTCATCTGCAGCCTCAGCAGCGAATGCAGCAATCGATCACATGCGTGACTGGGTTCTCGGAACGAATGGTAAATGGGTCACTATGGGTATACCATCTAAGGGTGAATACGGCATTCCAGCGGAAGTAATCTATGGCTACCCAGTGGTTTGTGAAAACGGTGAATACAAAATGATTGAAGGCTTAGAAATTGATGAATTTTCACGTGAGCGTATGAACCACACCCTGAATGAATTGCTTGAAGAGCAAGCTGGCGTTAAGCATCTCCTCTCATAAGGATTGATATATATGAAGCAAGCTTTTCTCATCGTTAGTTTGACTGTATGTGGCCTTTTAGGCTCAGCACCAGTCATTGCTACCGAAGAAGTATCTACTTGGACTTGCAGCGAAAACAAACAATTCAAAACTTCAGGTACAGCTGATTTGATTCGCATTAATTGGGAATCAAAAACATTTGACTTAAAGCGTGAAAATTCTTTGCCAGGTAGTTTACGTTTCAAGAACACCGCCACTGGGCACGATCTTGTAGTGCTGGGAAACAAAGCAATGCTATTTAATATCAAATCGGGAACTCGTCTGGCTGATTTCTGCCAAACTGCAGATATGAAAACTGGCAAGCTTCCCCATTTATTTGCTAACTCAGAACCTTTTACACAGAACTGACCGAAGCATTTCTGTATTTGTAACAAGCTAAAAAGCCGAGAACTCCTCGGCTTTTTTCTTTTATTTCTCAGTGAATTTCAAAGTGTCTAGTGGAATAAAGGTTGCTGCGTTGGCGCATCCTCTGGTAGCTCTGCGTGGACAGCATCTCCTGATCTATCAGGAAACAAGGGTGCGCCGCAATCATCGCAAAGCTCTGGATCAAATAGCATTGCATGACGGAAGACATCATCGACACCCGCATCACGAAGTGCATCCGCAATTCGCTTCATCGGACTATCGTCATCCGATAGATCATTGAGGGCATCATTGGCAACGCTCTCGCGATCGTACAGTGGCCAAATCACCCCATAGACAACCTCCGAAGAACCCTTGAGGCTAAAGGAGATTCGATACTCATCAGCCTGATCTTCACCAAAGGCGCCAACAACACAAGCGATACCTGCAGGCAATATACCGAGTGTACTTTCCAGGAAATTCACAGCGGCCCTGATACTTAATGGACGTACATGCTTATCTGCCAAACGACAGTTCGTGAAATACGCCTCTGGTAATAAAAGCTCAAACTCGCAACCAGGCAAGAGTGAAGCAATCGGTTCCTGCATGGCGTTTTGCCATCCAATGAGACTGACGCCCCGCTCTTGCCTGGTTGGGGCTTCAGCCTGCCAACGAAATAAAGGCAAACCAGATGGAGCGGCAACGGCCGCGATAATAAAACGGGGATCGGCCAAGACTGCAATCGTTTCTGACA
Source organism: Burkholderiaceae bacterium (assembly GCA_947470165.1). Lineage (GTDB taxonomy): Bacteria > Pseudomonadota > Gammaproteobacteria > Burkholderiales > Burkholderiaceae > Polynucleobacter. Next base: position 15,089 of record CANISN010000003.1, read on the forward strand.
TTTCACGAAGCTCTAGCTTCACCTCAGAAGCAGAGATTGATGCAGTTGCCAAAGTCTCTGTCAATAATCGTGTTTGACAATGGGAGTGCGGCATTTGATCAATGCTGTATAGCCAAGGAATAATCGCCAGGCGCGCATCTGTAGAGGCAATGGAGCCGTGTAATGCAGCGGCTACGCTTTCAATCACCTTGACGGGCAACGCTCCAGATGGAATTTGATAGCGAGTATGGGCAACGATGGGTAGCGCCAAAAGAAGAACATCCCAATTCTGCCCCTCATGCTCCATCACCATAGACTCTGCCAAGGTCTCGGCACAGTCTGCAAGTACTTCGAAAGCCACTGTATTAATTCTGAAGGTTTGGTCTAAAGCCGCATCAATCACATTTTGATTTTGACTCTTGAGTAAGCGCATTAAGCGAACATTTAAGCGCTCCTCCCAGAACTGATCTTCAATATGACTGCCTGAGGCTGCTAAAGAAATAGCATCGGCAACCAAGCGCTCCACGTCTGGTGCAGAGCGCTGCGAGGATTTAGTGCGATGTACAGCCATAATGCACCCTCCTACTTTCTTTCCGGACGTCTAAATAGCGGTTTTTCAGGCTGAGATTCTGAGGCAACGTATTTATAGCCGTCCAAATTAAAACCCTTCAAATCTGCAGGATCAATAATTTGATTTTCAACCACATAACGCGCCATTAATCCTCTAGCTCTCTTGGCATAGAAGGAAATAATTTTGTACTTGCCGTCTTTCGCATCCTGAAATACTGGAGCAATCACAGGACACTCGAAGCTCTTGGCCTGTAATACCTTGAAATACTCCTCCGAAGCTAGATTCAGTAGCACCGGCTTCTTTTGCTTCTCAAGGATCTTTTTTAGAGAATCAGTCACGCGCTCACCCCAAAATGCATACAAATCCTTACCTCTCGCATTTCTAAAGGAAGTGCCCATCTCTAAACGATAAGCTTGCATTAAATCGAGGGGTCTGAGCGCGCCATATAAGCCCGAAAGTATTCTTATATGGTCTTGCGCAAACTCCACCGCCTTAGTGCTCAGGGTTTTAACGTCAAAGCCATCGTAGACATCCCCATCAAAGGCATAAATCGCTGGCTTGCTATTTTCTGCGGTAAATTTCTTAGACCAATCGCGATATCGCCCAACATTAAGTGCAGCCAGTTGATCGGATAAACCCATCAAATTGGCAACTTCTTGGGGCGAGAGCTTCTTGAGATCGGCAATCAGCTTAGCTGATTCCGAGACAAACTCCGGCAAAGTGGGCGACTTCACCTTGGCTGGGGTTTTGTAATCTAAGGATTTAGCGGGCGAAAGAACAATCAGCATGGCACAATTTGAAAATGAATACCTCCCATTCTAGCGACTACCTACCTTATTTGCCTTAAACCGCCTGCATGGACCAAAATCCCTTCCTGACGCCATCATTTCCAAGTCGCCTACCCGAGGTGGGGACAACGGTATTTACGGTCATGTCAGCCCTAGCGGCAGAGCATGAAGCCATCAACTTGGGGCAAGGTTTCCCTGACTTCCCATGCGATAGAGGGTTGATAGCGGAGATCAGTGCAGCCATGCTCGCTGATCACAATCAATATCCACCGATGGCAGGAGTTTTAGAGTTACGACATGGCATAGCGCAGAAGATTTCTGTTTTATATGGTCATGTCTATGATCCGGAGACGGAAATCACTATTACCGCAGGTGGCACTCAAGGAATTATGACTGCAATCTTGTCATGCGTGAGCCCCGGCGATGAGGTTGTCATTATTGAACCTGCTTACGATAGTTATCGCCCATCAATTGACTTAGCTGGCGGTAAAACGATCGCCATTTCTTTACTCGCAAATCGCAATGATCATGGTCTGGTAGTTTCATACGAGATTCCTTGGGACAACCTAAGTAGAGCAATTAATCCAAAAACACGCCTCATTATTATCAACACGCCGCATAATCCCACGGGAATGGTTTGGCAAGCATCTGATCTTGAGCGCTTATCTCAATTAGTGAAAAATACTGATGCACTCATCGTGAGCGATGAGGTTTATGAGCATATGGTGTACGACGGGCATACACATCAAAGTATTGCTAGTCACCCGGCTCTTGCAGCGAGAAGCTTTTTAATTTCCAGCTTTGGTAAAACGTATCACGTGACTGGTTGGAAAGTTGGTTACGTGGCTGCGCCTGCGGCGATGATGAAGGAATTTCGTAAGGTGCATCAGTTCAATGTCTTTACCGTGAATACACCCATGCAGTATGGTTTAGCCAATTACCTCAAGAATGCAGATCACTATTTGAAGCTCCCCTCGTTTTATCAATCCAAGCGGGATTATTTCAAAAAGGGTTTGCAAAATACGGGCTTTAAATTATTACCATCCCCAGCAACCTATTTTCAATGTGTTAATTACACTGACCTACAAATCCCACAATCAAAATTGAATGAAGCAGATTTTTGCTCATGGCTTACAACTAAGATTGGCGTAGCGGCTATTCCGGTCTCTGCTTTTTATGCCAAGCCAATTGAGTCTGGCGTCATTCGTTTTTGTTTCGCCAAAAAAGAGCAGACGCTTTCTGATGCATTAGCGCGTTTGCAAACGCTGTAAAAAATAAAGGAACTCATCGTGGCAATAAGTAAACCTAAACAAGACATTATTGATGTTTATAGCTGGCCGACTCCCAACGGACACAAGGTACACATCATGCTTGAGGAGTGTGGCTACAAGCTAGGCAAGGATTGGATAGCTCACCCAATTGATATTGGTGCTGGCGATCAGTTCAGGCCAGACTTCTTGGCTATCAGCCCAAATAATAAGATTCCGGCTATTACAGACCCACATGGCCCGGATGGCAAACCCATTCATCTCTTTGAATCTGGCGCCATTTTGCTCTACCTTGCTGCCAAGACCGGTAAGTTTTTACCTAAATCGACCCGCGATAAATATGAAGTGCTGCAATGGCTGATGTTTCAGATGGGCGGCTTAGGTCCGCTTTTAGGGCAAAACCACCACTTTCGGATTTATGCACCAGAGAAAATTGATTACGCGATTACTCGCTACACTAATGAAGCGAAGCGCTTGTATGGAGTAATCGATCATCAACTAAAAGATAATCCCTATATTGCCGGGAAAGCGTATTCCATAGCGGATATCGCCGTTTTCCCCTGGATACGTAATTGGAAAAACCAAGGTATCGATATCAATGAGTATCCGCATTTCAAGCGCTGGTTTGAAATGATTGGTGATCGCCCTGCTGTAAAACGTGGGGTTGAAGTATTAACGGCATTACGCAAACCTTTACATGATGACAAAGCAAGAGAGCAATTATTTGGATCATCACAGTATCAAAAAAGGAAATAGTATGAAGATTCAATCGGTTGGAGTAATTGGGGCTGGTACGATGGGTAATGGTATTGCGCAAGTGTGTGCAGTAGCTGGCCTAGATGTGGTGATGGTTGATATCAGTGATGCTGCTGTTGAACGTGGCCTGAGCCAAATTAGTAAAAGCTTAGATCGCTTAGTTAAAAAAGAAACTCTCACAGCCGAGGATAAAAATGCGGCATTAAAACGCATTAAGGGAAGTACTTCATATACCGACTTCAAAGGCTTACAATTAATCATTGAGGCTGCCACTGAGAACCAAGCTGTTAAAGAAAAGATTTTGCATCAGGTAGACGAAATTGTTGGCAAAGAAACCATCATTGCAACCAATACTTCCTCACTGTCCATCACAAAACTTGCCGCCCTCGATTCCAATCCAAGCCGTTTCATTGGTATGCATTTTTTCAACCCGCCCCCCATGATGGCTTTGATTGAAGTAATTCGTGGTTTGCAAACTTCTGATGAAACTCATGCTGCCATTATCGAAATGACTAAGCGCATCGGTAAAGAACCTATCACTGTAAAGAATTCACCAGGATTTGTTGTGAACCGTATTTTGTTACCGATGATTAATGAGGCTTTTTTTGTTCTATACGAAGGAATTGCTAGCGCAGAGGATATTGATGCTGGTATGAAGTTGGGTTGCAACCAACCGATTGGTCCATTAGCCTTGGCAGACTTAATTGGTTTAGATACTTGCTTAGCTGTGATGGAAGTATATTTTGAGAACTTTAGCGACTCAAAGTATCGGCCTTGTCCACTTCTCCGTGAAATGGTAGCGGCTGGTTATCTAGGCCGCAAATCAGGACGTGGCGTTTATACCTACGATCAGTAATTTATCATCGCGTTATTTATCACTCCTCAACCTTAATGAAAAAGTTCTTGTGAATCCATTGTCTCCATTAGTTTGTAAATTAGCCTACGCAGGTCTAATCCCATTTGTGGGCTTAGCGCTAATGGTTCAGCTAGCACCAACCCCTCTAAATTATTTAAGCGCAGAGTCCTTAGCTGCTTATGGAGCAATCATTACCTCCTTTATGGGTGCGCTACATTGGGGCGCCAATCTTCACACTCTAGGAAAAGCCCCTCCGAGTGACCGCTGGGAAAATCGAAATGCTTGGATCTGGGGTGTCATCCCTGCATTGGTGGCCTGGGTAGCTTTGCATATTTATATTCCAGTGGGTTTAGTAATCTTGGCATCGGCCTTAATTATTCAGAGGAGTATCGATGCGGAAACCTATCAATATTATTTTTCTAATGAAGAAGCCTGCAAAGCATTTATCACTTTACGAAATAGGCTCACGATAGTTTCCGTTGGATGTTTAATTTGGGCAGCCCTTGTTATCTTATTTGTTCAAAACTAATTTGGCCTCCATGGGTAATCTGTTTGATCAAGCACCACCGCCCCCACTGGCTGAAGCTTTGCGACCCATCACGATTAATGAAGTCATTGGTCAAACTCATTTACTAGCCCCAGGCAAACCTCTGAATCTGGCTTTTGCATCTGGTAAACCCCATTCGATGATTTTGTGGGGACCGCCAGGCGTAGGCAAAACAACTCTGGCAAGACTATCGGCAAAAGCATTTGATCGAGAGTTCATTGCTATTTCTGCTGTTCTTGCTGGTGTCAAAGAAATTCGGGAGGCAATTGAGCTAGCCCAACAAAGTATGTCTCAATATGGCCGACAAACTATTTTGTTTGTTGATGAAATCCATCGTTTTAATAAAAGTCAACAAGATGCTTTATTGCCTCATGTGGAATCTGGCTTATTTACCTTCATTGGCGCTACTACTGAAAACCCCTCTTTTGAAGTCAACTCAGCACTACTCTCGCGTGCGCAAGTCTATGTATTGAAGTCATTAAGTGCCGAGGAACTTAAACAGTTATTTGATCGCGCTCGTGAATATGTAATGCCCGATATTGCATTTGAATCTACTGCGATTGATAACCTTGTTTCCCATGCAGATGGAGACGCGCGTCGACTGCTCAATTTAGTTGAACAGGTGCGTAATGCGATCACGTCACCAAATTCTAATATTCAAACGGTAGATCAGCAGTTCATTGAGAATGCTTTGACTACACAAGCGCGTCGCTTTGATAAGGGAGGAGATCACTTTTATGACCAAATCTCCGCTCTACATAAATCAGTTCGCGGCTCTAATCCCGATGCAGCCCTGTATTGGTTCTGCCGAATGCTCGATGGTGGGGCAGATCCCCGTTATCTAGCGCGACGCATTATTCGTATGGCCTGGGAAGATATTGGTCTTGCGGATCCTCGAGCAATGCAACTAGCAAATGATGCTGCACAAACTTTCGAGCGCCTCGGTTCACCAGAGGGGGAGTTAGCCTTAGGTCAAGCGGTAGTTTATTTAGCCATTGCTGCCAAAAGTAATGCCAGCTACAAAGCATTTAACGCAGCCCGAGCCTTTGTTGCTAACGATCAAAGTAAGCCAGTACCTAATCATCTGCGCAATGCCCCAACAAAACTCATGAAAGAGTTAGGGCATGGAACAGAATATCGCTATGCACATGATGAGCCCCATGCCTATGCTGCCGGAGAATCTTATTTACCAGAAGGTATGGCTGAGCCACATTGGTATGAGCCGGTAGACCGCGGCCTAGAAACACAGATTGCCGAAAAGATGACTTTTTTACGAAAGTTGGATCAGGAATCCAAAAAGAAATGAGCAAAGAGCTGGGGAACATAAAGCCCGTTAAAGGTATTTTTTATTACGACATTATTTCTCCATTCTCATATTTCTACATCAAGCAGCGCCACCGCTTAGAGAAGCGAGTTGATATAAAGCCTGTCCCCATATTACTTGGCGGTCTTTTACGTGCAACGAATAATCGAGGTCCTGGAGAGATTGAGGCAAAGCGCGCTCACACCTACCAGTACTGCGTATGGCTTGCTGAAAAATTAGGCTTGCCTTTTCGGTTTCCAGAGCATCATCCTTTTCTCACTGTTGCGGCACAACGCTTATTGATTGCACAAAATGCCCAATGGGATATGGTTGAACATGCCTTTGACTATGTTTGGGTAGAGGGAAAGGATCCCAACTTGTCTTGGTCAGAGTTTTGCCAGTATCTCGGACTTGCTGCGGATACGCCAAAACCTGATGCTCCAGAGATCAAGGCGCAACTCGTGGCCAATACTGAGCTAGCAAAAGCAGATGGTGCATTTGGGGTGCCAGCACTCGTGATCAATCAGCATGTTTTTTGGGGCCTTGATTCGATTGACTGGGCTCTAGATTATCTAGATAGACCAAACATGTTTACTGAAATGGCCTATCGCTATGCAGGCCAAGTACCCTCCGGACTTTGAGCAATACAATCAGATTTATTTCATTTTTTCTGGAACTTTAAGGATCATTATCATGCGCAAAATTATTACCTCCCTATTTTTTGTAAGCAGCCTTCTTGCGAGCGCCGCAACATTGGCAGGCCCTAAAGTCGAATTCAAAACTACGATGGGTAATTTTGTCGTTGAGCTTGATTCAGTCAAAGCCCCAAAGACTACTACCAACTTTTTAAATTATGTAAATAGTGGTTTTTATAACGGCACTATTTTCCATCGCGTGATTGATGGTTTTATGATTCAAGGTGGAGGCTTTACACCAGACTTAACGCAAAAACCCACTAATGCACCTGTAGTATCAGAGGCTCAAAATGGTCTGAAGAATCAAATCTATTCCATCGCAATGGCGCGTACCTCTGACCCTGATTCTGCAACAGCTCAGTTTTTTATTAACGTGAAAGATAATGAGGGATTAAATTATCCTAATGCAATGGGTAACGGTTATACAGTATTTGGCAAAGTCATTTCTGGCACACAAACGATTGATGCAATTCGTACAGTCCCGACCATGGTTGCACCAGTACCAAAAATGGGGCGCATGTCAGATGTGCCAAGCAAGACCGTAACTATTGAATCAGCTACGGCTGTAAAGTAATTGCGACGAAATTTTTCATCGCTTAGGTACCTTACCCAGTGATCTTGCTCGATGATGCTCAAAGCACTGAGGCAGAGCCTAGCAGCCGCCTCTATGAGCATGCACTTCAGCATTGGACAATCTATCGCTCCTCTAGCCCATCAGAAACAAATGCCGCAGTAGATCA
>CANISN010000004.1 GCA_947470165.1 Burkholderiaceae bacterium
GATAGGCAATCGGTGAAGCATTCGATTTTTGGTTCTCTAGCTTGATATTTCTGTACTCAGCATGTGAGCGGACAAGTTCAAGCTGATTATCAAAAATGGCTTTAACAATTTTGTATGCCTCTGCTTCAGACATAGAAGCGTTCACAACTAAAAGGTTGGCAACCGCAGCAACATTGTTATCTTTTTCCATGCCGCTATAAGTCTGCTTTGTAATCACGGATGGGAAATAAAGATTGCCATATTTTTTATTCATAGCGGGAACTTCAGCAGTAGTGTCTACCATAACAATTTTCATGCTGGGACTGTTTGCCAAATCAGTAACAGCTGCAGTTGGTAGTCCACCTACCCAAAAGAAGGCATCAATCTTACGGTCTTTTACTGCATTGACAGATTCTGCAACGCTCAAGCGCTCACGCTTGACATCTTTGTCTTTATCCAGCCCTGCAGCCTCTAACAAGCGAAAAGCCATGACTTCAGTGGCACTTCCAGGTGAGCCTGTACTAACGCGCTTACCTTTGAGGTCTTTCATGGTCTTAATACCAGTGGATTCCACGGTAGCAACGTGCATGAGGTTTGGATACAGTATGAGTAGATTGCGCAAATCTATTGGCTTATCCTTGAATTTATCCTCACCATCTTTAGCATCTTTAGCGGCATCAGCCATTGAGAAACCAACGTAAGGTTTGCCAGTGCCAACAAGTTTTAAATTATCAACTGAGCCACCTGTAACTTCAGCAGTCGCTGACATCCCTGGTACATGTTTGGATAAGACTGAGGCTAGGCCTCCACCCATTGGGTAATAAACGCCACCAGTACCACCAGTTGCGATAGAAATATTTTGCGCTTGTGCGACGCCAAACATCATGGTGAGTGATACAGCAATTACTTTAATAAGCTTCATTTTTTGTCTCCTATTATGCGTTTGTTAAATTAAAGGCCTGGCATACTGAAATTCATCTTTTGTAGTTCTCCCAGTAATTTTGCTTGCTGGTCTGCACTCAGTTGCACTAGTGGTGGACGGACCCGCAACCATTCAGAATCTTTGCTGTAGTGCGCAACGGCAGTTTTCATACCTGCAATCATTTGATATTTAGCAAAAACCGAGCGTACTTGATCTAAGGCACCTTGGCGTTGATCTGCATCAGATTCCCTCCAATGGGCTGCTAATTCTGCGATTGCCCTAGGATTTACATTAGCAGTAGCTGAGATACAGCCAACGCCTCCTGTACGGAGGGCGCGCATTAAGAATACTTCGCTACCAGCGTAAACACGAAAGCCAGAAGGTGCCAAGAGCTTGATTACGGACTCTGTGAATTCCCAATCACCAGAGCTATCTTTGATGCCTACAACAGTCTTCGGATACTCTTTATGAAGTCGCTCTAATAAAGCAAGGCTCAGATTAATTTTAGTCACTGGCGGAATGTTGTAGATATAAATCTGTAATCCTACATCACCCACTTTTTGAATTACTTCTGAGAAGTAAGCGAAGAGGCCATCATCAGTAACATCTTTATAGTAGAACGGTGGCAACATTAATACGCCAGCACACTTATGTTGTACTGCATGTCGAGTCATGCTTACTGTGGAATCAATTGAGGTGGCGCCAGTTCCAGGCATCATGTGTGCTGGATTTAAACCGCCGGCGACGAGCGTGGTTAATGTATCCATCTTCTGTGACTCAGACATTGAGTTCGCTTCAGAGTTTGTGCCATAAATAGCTTGGCCAACACCATTTGCTTCAAGCCATTGGCATTGTTTTAGTAATTTTTGCGCATCTGGGCTGCCATCGGCTTTAAATGGAGTTAATACAGGAGAAAGCACCGCGGGTAGGGTGGAAGGGTGTAGGGAAATAGTCATACTTACTCCGATTTAATTTTTAACTTCGGTTAGAAGTGGCTCTTGATTATAGAAAGCTTCTAGGTTATCTATTGCTAAATTTGTCATCAATTGCCGCGTTTCAGAAGTGGCGCTACCGATATGCGGTGTTAATAAGACATTATCAATATTTAAGAACCCAGAGTTTGGATTTGGTTCAGTTTCAAATACATCAAGTGCTGCACCTGCAATCTTTTTTTGTTGCAGTGCAACTAAAAGTGCGCCCTCATCTACTACACTGCCACGAGCAATATTGATCAGATAGCCCTTCGGCCCCAAAGCATCTAATACATCGGCATTGACCATCTTGTCTGTTTCTGGGCTAGCAGGGCAGGCCAGAAAGAGAATATCGCAGGCTAGAGCCAATGCCTGAATGTTGGGGTAGTAGTCGTAAGGGAGTGCTTTTTGGGATGGTCCGGTATAGGCAATCTTGACTTTGAAGGGTTCAAGGCGTTTTGCAAGATCTTGCCCAATTCGTCCCATTCCTGCAATTCCAACACATTTCCCCGCCAGTGTTGTGGTTACTGTAAATAAACCTTTTGACCAGGCTGCACTCTTAACAAACTCATGTGCCTCAGGGATGCGCCGTAATAGCCCAAGCATCATCCCAATTGCTAGCTCACAAACAGCATCATTGAGAACCCCAGGTGTATTAGTGGCCTTAATGCCCTTTTGCTTTAAATGCTCCATGGGCAGATTGTCGTACCCAACTCCACAAGTAGCCACCATCGCTAATTGTGGGAGCCTATCAATGAGCTCAATAGGTAATTTGGTATTTGAGCGAATCAAAATACTTTGATAGGAGCCCGTAGGAATTGAGGCGTTGGGGTCGAGAAGGTGCACCGGCTGGATGCGTTGGTCTATGACCGCCTGCATCACCTCAGGAAATTGTCCGACCTGCAGTACCGAATTGACTGGGATCATGTCTCACTTACTTTTTTATTGGAATAATGACAATATTGTAAGAGGATTTGCAATCCTGATCTTACCCCTGAAGGAGAAATTGAAATGTTATTTACCCCAGCTGAAACTAAAGTCGTCATCGTCGGCGGCGGCACCATGGGTGCTGACGTGGCAGCTGTATGTGCACGCGGTGGTTGTGCAGTTCAGGTAGTAGAGCCTACTACAGAGCGTCGTGCACTCTTGCCCGATTATTTTGCAAACACCATGATTGATCTAGGATATGAACATCGTCTGCATTTACTCACCACTGCTGGCATCTTGGAAGAGGTAGATTGGCCAGAAGTGGACTTGGTGATTGAGTGTGTACCCGAGCGTTTGGATATTAAGCAAGAATTGTTTGCCAAGCTGGAGCAGTATGCAAGACCTGAGACTGTATTGGCGAGCAATAGCACTAGCTTCCCGATAAGTGATATTGCAAGGGGTTTGAAAACATCGGCACGTATGATTGGATTGCATTTCTTCATGCCGGCGCATTTGGTTCCGTGCGTGGAAGTAGTTTATGGCGAGAAGACTTCACCCATGGTTGGCGAAAGTCTTTCTCGATTGATGACGGCCTGTGGCATGGTGCCAGTGACCGTGAAAAAAGATTTACCGGGTTTCTTGGCGAATCGTTTACAGCATGCTCTATCGCGCGAAGCTTTTGCAATGGTTGATGCCGGTATTGCTAGCTTGGAGGATATAGATAAGGCTGTGCGTTTCGGCTTTGGCTTTCGTTACATTGCCGCAGGACCTGCCATGCAGAGGGATCATGCGGGCCTAGATATTCATGGTGCAGGGGGCGCGACGATTTATCCTACTCTGAATAACTCCCCTGACATCGCCAAATGCTTGAGTGATCGAATTGCCAGCGGTAAATTAGGTATGAAAACAGGTGAAGGTTTTTATTCTTGGACTGCAGAGACCATGAAGGCAGAGCGAGAGCGCTATCAGGATGCCTTACGCGAGGGCTTAAAAATTATTCAAAAAGATCTTCCAGAGATCGAGTAAGTAAACTTTAAGTTAGATCTTTGAGATTGAGTTTCCGCAATTGGGGCGCTAAGTGGTAAGTAAGTAGAACCACTACGATGGTTGCGGCTCCACCAAAGATGATGGATGGCACAAGCCCCATAAGGCTTGCAGCAATACCGGATTCAAGTGCACCTAATTCATTAGAAGAGCCAATAAAGATTCCATTGATTGCGCTGATTCTTCCGCGCATTTGATCTGGAGTGGTTAGTTGCATGATGCTGCCACGAATTACTACCGAGACGGAGTCGCAGCAGCCAGAAATAAATAGAAAGAGTGCACATAGCCAAAGATTACTAGAGAGTCCAAAGGCAATAATGGCTAGTCCAAAGCCACCAACTGATAAAAATAGATACTTTCCAGAATCCTCTAATATTGGACGCCGTGCCAAATAAATACCAGTAAGCACTGCACCAGCTGCTGGCGCAGCTCTCAAAATCCCCAAAGTTTCGGGACCTGCATTCAGCACTTCTTTTACGAAAGCTGGGAGTATGGAGACGGCACCGCCAAAAAGAACAGCAAACATATCCAGCGCCATGATTCCAATAATCAACTCATGTTTTCTGACGTAATGAAATCCCTGTAAAAAGCTTCTCAGGAAGTTAGTGCTTAAGTCTTGAGGTTTCTCATGTTTGATGCGAATGAAGGTAATCCCATATAGACCAATAGCCCCACTCAGTGCTGCTAAGGCATAGGTCCACTCCAATCCTGCAAATCCGATCATGAGCCCGCCTAAGCCAGGCCCAGCCACGACGCAAATCTGAAATGCAGAAGAGGCATAAGCGGTATATTTCGTCAGCTGATCTCTAGGAATAATTTGACCAAAAATGGCTTGATAGGAGGGGCGTAATAGGGCGCGAGCCAAGCCTAAAAAAGCCACTGCGGAATAAATCAGAGGGACGGGTGGCGTCAGCCAATTCAAGGCTACGGCAGCTAAAAACAATCCAGCAGCAATGTGAAGTAAGCAGGCGATGGCTGCAATTAGCTTTCGAGAGTGGCGATCTACTGCATGTCCTGCATACAGCGCCAGTATGAAATAAGGAACTAGCTCTGCTAGACCTACTAAGCCGAGCGAAATCACGCTATTGGTGATCTCGTATAAGTGCCACCCTACGGCAACCATCATAATTTGGTAGCTTAGAGTCGCGCCAATACGGTAGAGTAAGAGGGTTTTAAAGGCTTGACTGGTTTTCATGAACTTGTCTTATTTTAATGGCGCCAGTGATTTATCCTTAAGGCATGAAAAAAATCATTCGGGTCTGGGATCTACCCATTCGTTTGTTTCACTGGCTCTTAACCATCTGTATTCTGGCCAGCTTTATTTCCGTCAAGATCGGTGGTAACGCTATGGAGATTCATGCACGAGTTGGTTATTGCGCCCTGGCTTTGATTATTTTCAGGATTTGCTGGGGTCTGATTGGTTCATATCATGCCCGTTTTATCAATTTCATACCGAGCCCCAAAAGTTTTTTCAGTTATGTATTTGGCAAGTCCAAGGCTGGCCTTGGCCATAATCCATTAGGCGCCTTATCTGTTGTTGCTTTAATTTTCTCGGTGGGTCTGCAAGCAGTTACTGGTCTGTTCGCAAATGATGACATTTCTTTTGAGGGTCCATTTGCAAAGTATGTTTCAAATAATACAGTTTCTTTCTTGACTTCAATTCACCACCTTAATGAAACAGTGCTCATTATTTTGATTGCGCTACATCTATGCGCCATCTTGTTTTACTACAAATTTAAAGGTGAGAATTTAGTAAAACCCATGATCATGGGCGATAAAGAAATTGACCCAAGCGAGGAGGCAAATTATTCGCCAGCTGACTTGGGTCATGCCTCCGGGGACGGAGGTTTGCAACGCAGCCTTGCTTTATTCCTACTGAGCTTGATTGCTGTGATTCTAGGTTACTTTATTACTGCCTAATTACTTTTTCTTGAAGTCGTCATGACAAGCTTTGCAGCTTGCGCCAGCTGCACCAAAAGCCTTCTTAATATTTTCTAAGTCGCCAGACTGAGCGGCTTTATTAAGATCAACTACTGCCAACTGCATTTTTTCAGAAGCTGCCTTGAATTTAGCGTTATCTGACCACACTCCAGGCAGTGCGTTACCACCTTCGGTACCTGGTCCAAAGGCTTGCCATGGTAGCGTTGAAATAATAGCAACAACAGCCGCGTTCTTGGCAACTTCATCTTTATTGAATGGCGCTTCACCTTTAACTACTGCACCAATTTTTCCAAAGGAATTAGCCATTACCGTGAATGCGCTCTGACGATATTTAATGGCATCCTCTGGTTTTTTAAATTGGGCAAAAGCAAAGCCTGCACCAACTGTGAGGATAGTAGCGGTAGCAGCGAGAATAATTTTTTGTAGTTTCATAAGTGACCTCTATTTATTAGGGGGTGAAAAAAAGGTAATTTAACCGTGAAATGAGCATACCCCAGAATGGCGTTTTTTGCCGTAGCAGCAGCCTAGAGAATCATTTGTAGGGGGAGAGTGACAAAGTACAGCACTCCCTTAAAGAAGCCTATTAAGGGCTCCATCCAAAGAGTGCCGATGATTCCAGTAAAGACGAGTGCGAGAACAATAAAGAAGCCCCAAGGCTCTAGCTTTCCGAGTGCGATGGATTGTCGCGCGGGCAACAGACCTGCCAGTATGCGGCCTCCATCCAGAGGGGGAAGTGGGAAGAGGTTAAATACCAAGAGACCAAGGTTCCAGGTGATGCCAGCTTGGGACATGGCAACTAGGAAGCGCTCATCTACTCCGAACCCTAGTAAGCCAATCAGCAGAATTGCCCAAATCAGTGCCTGAATGAAATTCGATCCCGGGCCAGCTAAAGCAACCCAAATGGAGTCAATTCGGGGGTTTTGAAGACGTCCAAAGTTGACGGGTACCGGTTTGGCGTAACCTACCAAATAAGGAGATCCAGCCAGAATTAGCATCAAGGGAATCAGGACTGTTCCAACCGGATCTATATGTTTCAGTGGGTTTAGGCTAACCCTACCCAGCATATAGGCGGTATTGTCACCAAATTTACGGGCGGCGAAGCCGTGTGCTGCTTCATGGATCGTAATGGCAAAAATCAAAGGAATCGCATTAATGGCGACAGCTTGGATAGAATAGTCATTAATCATGTCGATATGATATCTATAGGAGCATAAAAGTGACTGACGATAAGAAGCCTGAATCAAAAATCCCTGCTAAGCCAGTAGTAGCAAAGCCTGCAGCTCGTCCCCCAGCCCCCAAAGGCCCATCAGGCCCTGGTGGCAAGCCTCAAGCTGGCTTTGGCGGTGGAAAAGCCATGATGCGCAAGGCTGGCCGCGGCCGATAGTGGATAATCGCGCTACTAATTAATGTATTTAATGAGGATTTAACATGAACGAATGGCATAAAGAGTCAAAAGAGGAGATCAATAAAAAGATCATCACTTTGATCGTGATGTTGGCAGCTGCTACTAGCCTAGCTATTTTGTTTGCATTGGTTGCAGCTCATACTGGTTACGTATTCGGCTAATCTGTATTAATGACTAGCCATCGCCAACCTGCAGTTTTTGCTGGCCATGGCAGTCCGATGTTCGCTATTGAGTCCAATCGCTATACAGCTGCTTGGGCCAATCTTGGTAAATTATTAAAGCGCCCAGATGCCATTTTGGTGATCTCGGCTCATTGGGTGACCCGAGGTGTGTGGGTCACCGCAATGCCCAAACCTAAAACGATTCATGACTTCGGCGGCTTTCCTCAAGCCTTGTTTGATATTCAATACCCAGCGCCGGGAAGTCCAGCCCTCGCAGACCGAGTTAAAGAACTCTTGGATGTTCCGGTTGTACTCGAAGAGAATGAGTGGGGCATTGATCATGGTGCTTGGTCTGTTCTGAAGTATCTCTATCCAGATGCGGATGTGCCTGTTGTGCAACTTAGTTTAGATGGCTCGCTTTCTGCAAGCGAGCATTACAAACTAGCTAAAAAGTTAAGTCCCTTGCGCGACGAAAATATTCTGATTCTGGCTAGTGGGAATGTTGTACATAATTTACGAACTATTCGCTGGGAAGAGGGCGCGATCTCTTTTCCATGGGCCAGGGAGTTCAATGATTTTTTTGTTTCTGAGATGAGTGCAAATCATCATGAGACTTTGATTCATTGGGAGCAGTTTGGTGATGCTGCTCATTTATCAATCCCAACCCCAGAGCATTATTGGCCTGCCTTGTATGTGCTTGCGCTCCAGGAGCAAGATGAAAGATCTCAGGTGTTAATTAATGGCTTGGAGATGGGTTCCATCAGTATGTTAACTTTTTCAATTCAATAAATATTTAATATGTGGCCATCTATCCTTGCAATTTTCTGTGGAGCGGGTCTCGGCGCATTACTGAGGGCAGGATTTAATTTTGCGACTGTCAGCATTGCCTCAACACTTCCATTAGGTACCTTTATCTCCAATATGGTGGGTGGATATATGGTCGGTATTGCCGTAGCATTTTTTGCTAGCAACCCAAGCCTATCTCCCGAGTGGAAGTTATTTGTGATTACCGGTTTTTTAGGCGGTCTCACCACCTTCTCCAGTTTTTCTGTTGAAGTAGTGGGTTTTATGCAGCGCGGCGAAGTGACTTGGGCTCTTGGAACTGCGCTCTTGCATTTAGCTGGTTCGCTTGCCTTAACTTTTCTTGGCATCATGACTTACCAAGCGCTGAAGTAATTCCGTTTTATTCAGGCTTAATATTTCCAGCCTTCACAACCGCGCTCCATTTAGTAGATTCTGATTTAATCAAGGCTGCAAAGTCAGCGGGTGTACCACCCCCAATTTCATTTCCTTGAGAGAGCATTAGCTCTCGTAACTGCGGATCCTTGAGAGCTTCATTAGCCGCTTTATTTAAGATATCAATGATGGGTTTTGGTGTGCCGGCAGGCGCAATGAATCCTTGCCAATTCAGGACCTCAACCTTAGGGTATCCAAGCTCTGCAAAGCTAGGTAAATTCGGGAAGAGTGGAGATCTTTTTTTGCTGGTGATGGCAATAGCACGTAACTTGTCAGCCTTAATGCTCGGTACCGCTGAATACATTTGATCAAACATCATGTCGACATTACCCGCCATCAAATCTGTTAACCCTGCAGAACCGCTCTTATAAGGCACATGAATCATTTGGATTCCGGCGTTTTGCATAAAGAGTTCGGCTGAAAGTTGATGACTACCACCAATACCTCCTGAAGAGAAGGTGAGCGTGCCTGGCTTTGCCTTGGCTGCAGTCACAATATCTTGGATCGTTTTGTATTGAGAATTTGGGTTAACCGCCAAAATCAACGGACCCTTTTCTATGAGGATGATAGGGCTAAGAGCAGTTTCAGGGTCATAACGTAGGTTACCAAAAAGTGTTTTGTTCACTGCCAATGGTGCAAAATTTCCCATACCAATGGTGTAACCATCTGGTGCAGATCTTGCAATAAACTCAGTACCAATATTTCCGCCTGCACCTGGTTTGTTATCAACCACAATGGGCTGCTTCAGAATTACGCTCATCTTTTGGGCGAGCTGCCTACTCCGAGAATCTGCGCTGCCACCTGCACCATAGGGCACAACTAAATTAATAGATTTAATGGGGTAGGTATTTTGGGCCTGTGCGGTCAGCGCTGACGAGAGCGCTAAAGCAATGATCCAAGTACGAAGAGAAGTATGAAGAAGTGAGGTGAGTTTCATATAAGCCCCATCATGCCAAGAACTGCGCCCAGTGCAATTAAATATAAAGGGTGCCAGCGGGTAAAAACCGTTAAACAAATCGTTAGTAGAGTTAATCCATAGGCAGCATAACTATGATTTATTTGTAATGCAATCTGCCATGCCGAAGAAAGAACTAAGCCAATTGCCAGTGCCGCGGCAGCGTATTGAATAGCCTTCTTTTTGCCTTCATTACTCATGCCAAGGATCAGACGTTGTACAAAGAACACTAAAATGGATGATGGCCAGGCTATGGCAAAAGTAGCGAGCAGGGCTCCAAGGACGCCTCCAACATGCCAACCGATGAGGGTAACAGTCATAAAATTTGGGCCGGGGGCAGCTTGAGCTATTGCAAAGTAATCCGCAAAAGTTTGCAGGTCAACCCAATGCTCTTGATAGACGGATAAGTTTAAGAGGCTCGGTAGTAATGCGTTGATTCCACCAAATGCGATCAGAGAGAAAGCGGAAAGTTTTAAGAAGAGGCCAAGGAGAAGGCTCATCACTTGTGAGCCTTCTTAAACCCCAAAAATAAAGCCATTGGGGATACGATAAGAACAACCCAGCCAAGACCTAGATGAAAGTAGCTCGCAGCTATTACCGTAATAACTACTACCAAAAGCATTGCAGGATATCGAAACTCATCACGCAACATTTTGATACCGGTGGATGCAATTAATCCAACACCTACTGCAGAGATGCCTCTGAGAAGGCCTTGCACGCTCTCCAAATTACTATAGTGTTGATACAGAACCGCCAGTAGCATTACGATACAGATTGGCCCGATGGTCAGACCCAGCGCTGCCGCAAATGCGCCTTTAGCCCCACAAAGACGTGATCCAATACAGACGGCAAGATTCAGAATATTCGGTCCCGGAACAATTTGACATATTCCAAGAATGGCACTGAATTCTTCGGAGCTGAGTACCTTATCTTGTTCTACTAGAGTCCGACGAGCCCAAGGTAGTACCCCACCAAAACCAGACATACCAATTTTGCTAAAGCAAATAAACAACTCGCTTGGGGTCAGTGTTTTCAAGATGACTAGGGTTTAAATGGATGAGGCACTGGTTTTTGATCGAGCCAAGCCTCTAGAGTTTGGGTAATCCCTTTTGCGAAAGCTTCAAAAATAGGCTCTGCAATAAATCCAAGATGCGGTGTAGCTAATAGGTTCGGGGTATTGCGCAGAGGATCATCTTTTGGAAGGGGCTCAATATCAAAGACGTCAACTGCAGCTTGAGCAGGACAACCTTTTTTGAGTGCCACGCATAAATCCGACATATTGATCAGTGCTGAACGAGAGGTATTCACGAGAATAGAATCAGGGCGCATTAATGCGAGCTGATCGGCGCTAATAATTCCCTTTGTTCCTGGCCCTGCCACTAAATGCATTGTTACTACTTTAGAAGTGCTGAGTAATTCATCGAGGCTAACAGATGTGGCGTTTTCTGCGGCAGCGCGTTCTGGTGTCATGCGTGGACTCCAAGTAACTACTTCCATGCCAAACGCACGCCCAACCCTGGCAACTCGACTGCCGATGGCGCCTAAACCCATGATTCCAAGACGTTGACCTGACAGCATTGGTAGTAGGGATAGCTCATCACGCCAGCCACCCGTAGCAATTAATTTATTTTCTTCAATCAAGCGTTTAGATGCGCCCAAGATTAAAGCCCAAGTCAATTCTGCAGTGGTCTCCTTAGATGGGCCTCCGGGTGAGCATGCGATGGGGATATTTCTTGATATTAATGCTGATGCGTCAAGAGTGCCATTACGCTCACCGGTGAACATCAGAAACTTGAGTTTAGGTAATCTGGCAATCATGGCTTCGTTGAATGGGGAGCGATCTCGGACGATGGCAATGGCATCCGCATCTTTTACTGCTTCATATAAAGCCTCATCACGTAATGGCTCATGGCGAATAGTGAGATTCGAGTTGTGGTCTAACTTGTCCCAGTAAGAGAAGCGGCGCAGGGCGCGTTCGTAATCACCTAGGATAACGATGTTTGGTAGTTGAGCCATGATTGCTAGTTTCTTATATAGAGTAAATTAGTCTGGAGTACAAAGACTCAATATTTTCTTAAGATCTGGGGCACTTCCGAGATTCCATAATGTAGTAATGAGTTGACCAGTTTTTTCTTTACCAATCACTGGCTCAGTTAAGCGAGTGAACTTTTGTTCTAGATTGGCATCGCTCATAGGATTCTCAACAGATCCAATCACATTTTTAATAAATATGTGCACTTCTTTTCCATTCTTGAGAATCGCTTTTACATCTACCGATGCTTCACTGATGGAGGTATCAGTTGTAGCATTTACCTTAGCGCGTAAGGCGACGACATCAGGGCGATTGACAATATCATCAGCATATTCGCCTTCGCCAGCTTGACCAAATATCAGGCCAACGGCACAGCCATGATAGACGCTAAACTTTCCTTCAAGACCATCTTGAGGTGTTTTATTGCCAGTCAATTCGAGAACGAGTGGGTGGACGCATAATTCAATGCGCTGAACGTCTTCTGCTTTTACACCTTGTGCGCGTAATTGAGCGCAAGCATCAATCGCCGGGTGAATCACAATTCCACAGGCGAATGGTTTGTAGGTATTCAATGAGATCTCAAATGATTTGCCAAGCTCTCGATCAATCTCTGACCAGTCGCATTTGGTAGAAACGGTTTGCATATAGCCACGACCTGCTTCTAGGGCTTTAGGACTAGCTGTAAAACCATGCTTTGCCAGCAGTGCGGAGAGTTGCCCTGCACGAGCTGCGCCCCCTGGATGGAACGGTTTTGTCATGGTGCCAAATTGCTCGCGTATACCCACTGGCTGTGAAGCCGCAATACCTAATGCCATAGTTGTCTTATGTGCATCCAGTCCCATTAGGCGTGAGCAGGCTGCTGCAGAGCCAAGCATGCCAGTGGAGCCAGTGATATGCCAGCCACGATGGTAGTGGTCTGGATACATAGCATTGCCAACGCGACAGGCAACATCAATACCTAAAACGAGTGAGTCAATTATTTGACGACCGGTGACATTGGTATGCTCACCTAAAGCTAGGATGGCACTGGCAACTGGACCTGCGGGGTGAATTACAGTTTTCAGATGGGTGTCATCAAAGTCAAAAGTATGAGAGCTAATGCCGTTGATCAGTGCCGCGCCACCCATATCAACGCGGTCTCTTCTACCAAGAATACTCGCTTGAGGTGCTGGTTGAAATTCACGGATGGCTGCTAAGGACGATTCAACGCTTTCATGATTTGCGGCGCCAATGGCGCACCCCAGCCAATTCAAAAATGTACGATGCGCTTCGTGGTCTACCTCAGGACTCCAGCCTTGACTGGCATGTGAAGTAACAAACTCTGCCAATATTTTAGTGACTGGTGGCGCATGAAGATCAGCTGCTGCTTGAATAGCGTGGGACATAATATTTCCTGTTTTTGTAAGTATTTAATTGAATAAGAATTAGTTAGATAAATTTATTCCAACTCAATATTGCGATCTTTGGCAACCTTAGCCCAGCGTGCAATATCTTCTTTAATATAGTTTTCAAATTGTTGCGGAGACATTGGTATCAGCGTCATCGCTTCATTTGCCATTTGCTCAGCAAATTCTGGTATGGCCAATACCTTATTTAATTCGACATTAAGTTTTTTAACAACATGGTCAGGCAGGTTTGCTGGTCCTGTGACTCCATACCACTGTTGACCATCAAAGCCGTTGTAACCTAGCTCCTTAAAGGTTGGGATACTAGGATCTGCAGCGCTTCGTTTTTGACCAGTCACTGCCAAAGCCCTGACGCGATTAGATTTCAAATACGGCATAGCGGCATACAGAGTTGGAAGCATCACTTGTGTTTGTCCGGCGAGGAGGTCAGTAAAGGCAGGGCCTATACCTCGGTAAGGAATATGCACCATAAAGATATTGGAAGCAAGCTTGAACTGCTCTATTCCAAGATGGGTAAGTGTTCCAGGTCCCGCTGAGCCATAACTGAGTTTTGCGGGATTTTTTTTGGCGTATTCAATAAACTCTTTTAAATTTTTTACTGCTAAGTCGGGGTTGATAATGAGAGTATTAGGAGTTGCGCCAATCATACCGATTGGTGTGAAATCTTTGATGGCATCATAAGGTAACTTGCGAACAGCTGGATTGGTTCCATGGGTTCCAACATAGGCGATCATGAGGGTATATCCATCAGGACTCGCTTTTGCGACTGTCTGTGCAGCAATTGTTCCGCCACCACCACCGATGTTTTCCACCACAATCGATTGCCCTAGATTTTTAGATAAGCGTTCGGCCACCTTGCGCGCAAGGTTATCCAGACCGCCTCCTGCTGCCACTGGGGCAATCAGCTTAATTGGCTTATTGGGGTAATTTTGTAATGATTGCGCTGTAGCATGGAAACTTGCTACTAAGCTTATGCTTGAAAAAATCAGAGTAGATAAAAAAATCGGCATTTGCCGATTGAGGGTATGAGACATGTCCCGAGTCCAGATATTATTTTAGATTAAGCTTCTTTTATTACCAAATTCTACTATCGATATAAAAAAAGGAAAATCTCATGATTTTGGAGCACTGCGATATTGAAATTAATCCAAGCAAAAGTACTGAATTTGAGGAGGCTATTTTACGTGGCGTTAGCACAGTCATCTCCAAAGCGAAGGGATTTCGTGGTTTTAAGGTGAACCACAGTATTGAAAGTCCAGCTCGGTATTTACTCTTAATTTATTGGGATACCTTGGAAAATCACACGATGGATTTTCGGGGATCAGATGCCTTTAATGATTGGCGCGCTATTGTCGGCCCTTTCTTTGCAAAACCACCCTTTGTGGAGCATATGACTTTAGTGGGTAAGTCAGCTTGAGCTATTTAGGTAGTGATCTTTTTCCGGATGGAGCGGTCAAGAGGGATGGTGTCTAGATTGGGCTCCAAGGCCTCGCGCTCATCAAATACAAAACAACTACCGGTGTAATGTGCAGAGCCCACTTCCTCGAAGTATTTGAGGATTCCGCCCTCTAGTTGATAGGTGTGCTCCATGCCGATTTCACGCATGTAAAGACCAGATTTTTCGCAGCGGATCCCACCTGTGCAAAAGCTCACTAAGGTTTTATCAGCTAACGCATCTTTATAAGCAGTGATTGCCTCGGGAAATTCTGTAAATTTATTAATATTAAAATGCAGGGCATTTTCAAACGTGCCGTAATCTACTTCAAACGCGTTACGTGTATCAATCATGACAACGGGACGACCTAAATCATCAGTACCACGATCAAGCCATGCTTGTAATTTTTTTGGAG
The DNA here is from genome assembly GCA_947470165.1 of Burkholderiaceae bacterium. Lineage (GTDB taxonomy): Bacteria > Pseudomonadota > Gammaproteobacteria > Burkholderiales > Burkholderiaceae > Polynucleobacter. The sequence continues at coordinate 14,830 of CANISN010000004.1, forward strand.
TGATGAAGTTCGCACGACCTTCTTCTGGGCGAATGGTGGGGTGATTCATGCGAATGATTTCATTCTTGATTTTGACCAACATCTTTTTGAATGGTTGTGTTTCAGACCAGCTATCTTTGGTTTGCAGAAGATTGAAGCGGGGGTCAATGCGTAGCCAATCTAAAAAGGTACGCACTTCTAATTCCTGGCCAGCTAGGAATAAATTGATGCCTTCGCCAGTTAGCAAGATAGTGCCCTTAAGATTGCGAGAGTTGCACTCATCTAATATTTTGATCCGTAGCTCTGCTAAGTTGTCTAGACTGACAAATAAATAGGCGGCTATGTTCAAAATAGGCTTCATTTTTAATCTCTTTTGGCTACGCCCTCCATTATCAAACAAGTGGCTGGTAGGGGTGGTAATCTTGCAGTCTTAATCGAAGGAGATGATGCAATGACGATTTTATTAAAAATGGCTAAAAAAGTCCTGTTATTGAGCCTATTGCTGATCACCGCTAGCCCTATTGTTAGCGCTCAAACAACTGGGGTTGGAACTTGGCCCACCCAAAAACCGATTCGTCTTATTGCTGTGTTTCCACCCGGTGGATCTGTGGATCAAGTGGCGCGTACCCTTGCCCCTGCCTTACAGGCTGAATTAAAGCAAAGCGTGATTGTCGAGAATATCGGGGGTGCATCTGGAGTAATTGGTACTGCAGCTATGACCAGGTCAGATCCTGACGGCTATACATTTGCGGTGGTATTTGATACTCACGGAGTAAATCCAGTTCTCAAGGATAAGCTCCCGTATGACACCATTAAAGATATTGCGCCAGTAACGCTGATTGGTACTTCACCGATGGTTCTGGTTGCTAGTAAAAACTCTGGGATTACCAGCTTCAAGCAGCTCGTAGAGCAATCCAAGGCTGGCAAGCAATTTAGTTTTGGATCTATTGGTATTGGAAGCTTGGGACATTTGGCAATGGCCCGTTTAGCAAAGCAAGCTGGCTTTGATTGGAATCACATCCCTTACCGCGGCGGAGGGCCCTTGATGCAGGATGCACTTGGTGGTCAGGTGCAGTTAGCCGTTGGCTCAGAGTTCCTAGTTAAACCACATATTGATAGTGGCAGCGTCATTCCCCTGGTAATTACTACTGCTAAAAGATCTCCTGAGTTAGCAAATGTCCCCACGATCTCTGAAAGCGGCTTCCCTGGATTTAATGCGCCAGCATGGTGGGCAGTTTTGGCACCTGGAAAAACTCCCCCTGCCATTGTGAATGCGATGAACCTGGCAGTAACAAAAGCACTCAAGACACCTGCAGTGTCGGCCAAATTAAAGACGCAAGGAATTGAAATTGTCGCCGGCAATCCTGAGACTTTGCGGGATTTCATCGGTAAGCAAATTGGTATCTGGGGTAAGTTTGTGATTGAGAACAACATTAAAGAAACGCAATAAAGGTGAAGTATGACTGAACGTTTAATTCCTTATCAACCAATGGACTTGGCCGAGCCGGCCGAGCTAGTGGCAGCAATCCGCAAGAGACGCGGCGGCCAATTCATTAATTTAGATCGAATGCTTTTACATAGCACTCCCATTGCTGAAGGCTGGAATCACTTTATTGGTGAGATACGTAACCATCTCTCACTAGATCCAAAGCTACGCGAGCTAGCTATGTGTGGAGTCGCTGTTCTCAATGGTGCAGAGTATGAGTTCTTTCATCATGCACCCCCATTCATCAAAGCAGGTGGTAGCGAAGAGCAGGTTCAGGCACTTCGTTTAATTGGTCAAGCAGACTTCCCCAAGGCACTTTTCTCTTCAATTGAAAATGATGCAGTAGAGCTGACTTTTCAGATGACGCGAAACATTAAGGTCGAGAGCGCTTTGATGAAGCGCCTACAACTTGCTTTAGGCAATACTGATGCGGTGGAGTTAGTTACTGTCATCGCTGCATATAATATGGTTTCTCGATTCTTAATCGCGTTGGATGTCAATCCTGAGTAAGTTATGACCCAAAATACTTCCATTCATTGGAATGGGAATGGTCAAGCATGTTCAGCGCTTTGGCATTCTGAAAATGGTATAGCGCCGCACAAAAAAGTAGTCACCGGAAATGACACCTTGACAGCGGATGATGCTTATCATTTAGCGTGTGAAGGTACTGCGATTCTTTGGCAGGGTGATTTCCAAAACGCTCGCCAGCTTTTACAGGCATTGATTCGGCGGATTGATAGACCCTCAAAAAAATCTAAGCGAGCAGGCAAAAGAGTAGATAAGTCAACTGATGTCGCTGCAAAGAAAACTTCTTTAGATATTTTTAATCAGCATCGCTTGATTCAGTCGCAGCGGGCACGCATACTTGGTATGTTGCTCATCCATTGCAATGCCGATCACAGTATTTCATTGCGTCGCGCACCCGACGTCACTCAAGCCTGTTTAGAGGCCTATGGTAGCGTTAATGAATCTTACGTGATTTCATTACGTGAACTGTTAGGTGTAATCAGTGCATATGAATGGCGTAAGAATGGATTACCAATTCTTGCTAATAGCGATGGCAATCCAATTTTCATTCATCCTCACTATGGTGTTTTCTCACCCGTTCGTGGTGAATACATTGAGCTCGTTTGTAATACACCATTGCCTAAGCAGTTAAAAGAAGACTCTACCGCTTTTGATATCGGAGTTGGTACTGGTGTTCTATCTATTATTTTGGCGATGCGTGATGTGCAAAAAATTATTGCCACTGATGAGGATGATCGAGCACTGATTTGCGCTAAAGAAAATATTGTGCTTTTGAACTTAGGCTCCCAAATAGAGATTGTGAAGGCTAACTTGTTTCCGCAAGGAAAAGCCTCCTTGATTGTGTGCAATCCACCCTGGATTCCTGCAAGGCCCAGTTCAAATTTAGAACGTGCGGTATACGACCCCGATAGTCAAATGCTCAAAGGGTTCTTGTCAGGACTAAAGGACCACCTATTGCCTCAGGGTGAGGGGTGGCTCATTCTTTCAGATCTAGCTGAGCATCTTGAACTCAGAACTCGGCAAGAATTACTTACTTGGATTGAAGGGGCTGGCTTAGCGGTGCTGGAAAGAGTAGACACTAAACCAAAGCATCCAAAAGTAAATGATGAGTCCGATATGCTTCACTTTGCAAGAACGGCTGAAGTGACTTCGCTCTGGCGATTGAGTGTAAAGCTTTGAACTCTATTTTTCTATAAGTCTTTGAAATATCCACCAGTTCTTCTGATTGGCTAATACGAGACCTAAGCAAATTGACTATTTAGCAAATAATTGGCTTGGGTCTTCAAAAGCTTTAAATTCCAGTGCATTGCCAGCAGGGTCTAAGAAAAACATGGTGGCTTGCTCGCCTACCTTACCTTGGAAGCGAATTTGCGGCTCGATAATGAATTTCATACCACTATTGCGAAGGCGATCAGCTAATACATACCAATCCGGCATTGTGAGAACAACCCCAAAATGTTTTACAGGAACTTGATGCCCGTCAACCTCATTTGAGGCTGCATGACCGCATTCTTGGGGGGCAAGGTGGGCAACTAGTTGGTGCCCAAAAAAATCAAAGTCAATCCATTCATCTGAACTTCGTCCCTCTGCGCAGCCTAAGGTGCTGCCGTAAAAAGTACGGGCTGCCTCTAAGTTGTCAACTGGAAAAGCAAGGTGAAAAGGTTGAATGGTAGACATGGCGATCCTTGGCAATGATTAGGGGCTGAGCTTAGCATGCTCATCTGTATGCATTCCTAAAGTTTAGTATATTGAGACTATAAAAATAAAGCGGTTCAACGGAGATAAAAATAATGACTTTTCAATTGCGTAGATTTTATCGATCTATAGCTCAGGCAACGCTAATTCTGGGTTTTAGCGGCATAGTCCACGCAGCCTATCCAGATAAACCAATTAAATTAATTGTTCCTTACCCTCCGGGTGGGGCAACTGATGTGATTGGCCGTATCTTGGCTAAAAATCTTGGTGAGTCCTTGGGTCAGCAGGTATTAGTTGAAAACCGCAGTGGGGCTGGTGGCAATATTGGTGCAGAAGCAGTGGCTAAAGCAACGCCAGATGGCTATACCCTCTTAATGGGCGCGGTGACGTCGCATTCAACCATGGCAACACTTGAAAAAGGGAAGTTGCGTTACGACATTCTGAAGGATTTTGCTCCAGTCATGATTGTGGGTTCAGTGCCTTTAGTTGTGGTCGTCAACCCCAATGTTCCAGTGAGAACCTTAAAGGGTTTGGTGGACTACGCAAAAGCCAATCCCGATAAATTAAATTACGCCTCATCCGGCGCTGGCGCTCCTCAAAGAATGGGTGCAGAAATCTTTCAAAAAGAAGCGGGTATCAAAATTACTCACGTACCTTATAAAGGGAGCGGACCAGCAATGACAGATTTGGTTGCGGGACAAGTCAATATGATGGTTGAGACGGTTCCGGCTGCCTTACCATTTATTACTGCAGGGCAATTACGTCCATTAGCAGTGACAACGGCCAAACGTATTTCTATGCTTCCAGATGTGCCGACCACTGCCGAATCGGGTATGCCCACCCTCGAGGTGAGCTCAACATTTGGAGTTCTAGCTCCCGCTGGAACACCCATGCCTATCGTTGATCAATTAAATAGTGCAATTGCCAAACTATTAATTAATCCTGAGGTAAAAGAGGCTTTTCTAAAACAAGGTGTATATGCTGCAACACCAACTAAGCCTAAGCAGTCTGCAGAACTTCTTGCTGGTGAAGTGAGGCGCTGGGAAAAAGTGATTAAAGAGGCTGACATTAAGGCTGAGTAACTACCATTTATTTTTTAAACTAAAGAATTGATCATGACAAACAAAGACAAGAAACCGGTTGCCGAAACTGGCTTACGTAAAGGGTTAACAAGTTACGGTGATAAAGGTTTTTCTTTGTTTTTACGTAAAGCATTTATCAAGGGTGCCGGCTATACCAATAGTGCCTTAGATCGCCCAGTGATTGGCATCATTAATACGGGCAGCGCCTATAACCCTTGTCACGGCAATATGCCGCAATTAATCGAAGCTGTTAAACGTGGCGTGATGTTAGCGGGTGGGTTGCCAATGGATTTTCCAACGATCTCCATACATGAAAGTTTTGCCGCTCCAACTAGCATGTATCTGCGTAACTTAATGTCAATGGATACCGAAGAAATGCTTCGTGCTCAACCGATGGATGCGGTAGTCATGATTGGCGGTTGCGATAAAACAGTTCCGGCTCAAATGATGGGCGCGGCTTCAGCAGGTCTTCCTGCTATTCAGTTAATTACTGGTTCAATGCTGACGGGCTCGCATCGTAGTGAGCGTGTCGGCGCATGTACTGACTGTCGTCGCTATTGGGGAAAATTTCGCGCTGGTGAAATCGATGAAGCTGAAAAAGACGAAGTCAATGATCAACTGGTTGCGAGTGTAGGAACCTGTTCAGTTATGGGCACAGCTAGTACGATGGCTTGTATTTCGGAGGCATTGGGTATGACGGTAACTGGTGGAGCAACTCCGCCAGCAGTTACGGCTGATCGTATTCGGGTTGCTGAGGAGACGGGTACTCGTGCCGTGCAAATGGCGAAAGATGGCTTAACAATTGATAAGGTGCTTACTGCCGATGCCTTTGAAAATGCAATGCGAGTTTTATTGGCTATTGGCGGCTCGACTAATGCGATTGTTCACTTAGCCGCGATTGCTGGACGAATGGGCCTAGAAATTGATTTAGATGCTCTCGATAAGATGGGTGATGAGACTCCTGTTCTCGTAGATCTCAAGCCATCTGGTGATCACTATATGGAAAATTTCCATGATGCCGGCGGCATGACGACCTTGTTGCGTGAGTTAAAACCCTTGCTGAAGCTTGATGCGATGACAGTTACAGGACGTACCTTAGGCGAAGAAATTGATGGAGCCCCACCGAGTTTTAAGCAAGATGTGGTTCGTAAATTGGATAATCCAATCTATCCGCGCGGAAGCATTGCCGTCCTGCATGGCAATCTGGCTCCTGGTGGTGCCATCATCAAGCAATCTGCCGCCAATGAGAAATTAATGGAGCATGAAGGCCGTGCAGTCGTTTTTGAAAATAGCGAGGATTTAGCCAATCGTATTGATAGTCCAGACTTAGATGTCACGGCTGATGATATTTTGGTGTTAAAGAATATCGGTCCTAAAGGCGCTCCTGGTATGCCTGAAGCAGGATATATTCCAATTCCAATGAAGCTTGCACGTGCAGGTGTTAAAGATATTGTGCGGATTTCAGATGGGCGTATGAGTGGCACTGCATTTGGAACCATTGTGTTGCATGTGACTCCCGAAGCTGCAGTAGGTGGTCCGCTGGCGCACGTGAAGAATGGCGATCGCATTCGCCTTAGTGTAAAAAATCGCGACATCAGTTTATTGGTGTCAGATGAAGAGCTAGTAAAGCGCGCGAAAGACAATCCAGTGATTGAGCCAACTGCTGAGCGTGGCTATCTCAAACTATTCTTAGATACCGTGACACAAGCAGATAAGGGTGTTGACTTTGATTTCTTGAGAGCGGCAAAAATTATTGGCAAAACGCCTAGAAGGTAAATATTAGACGGATACAATTTCACAGTGCATTTTGATAATATGCATTAAGCAGTATATGTATCTGAATCGAGCTTAAGGAGTTTTAAATATGAAACGTATTTTTCTATTTTTAGCGACCAATATTGCCATTATGTTGGTAATCACCATCATGATCCATCTTTTTGGACTTGGTCAAATCCTTGATGAGCAAGGCGTAGATGTTGATCTGACATCTCTACTCATGTTGTCTGCCGTAGTCGGAATGACAGGCTCAATCATTTCACTAGCGCTGTCTAAGAGTATGGCTAAGCATACTACTGGCGCCTACGTTATTGAGCAGCCTCGCAACGAACAAGAACAGTGGTTATTTAATACGGTTCAAAGGCAGGCTAATGCTGCTGGTATTGGCATGCCCGAAGTGGCTATTTATGATGCCCCTGACATCAATGCATTTGCTACGGGGATGTTTCGTAATGATGCATTGGTTGCAGTTAGCACTGGCTTGCTACAAGGAATGACGCGTGATGAAGCTGAGGCTGTTCTAGCTCATGAAGTAAGCCATGTGGCAAACGGCGATATGGTAACGCTGGCTTTAATTCAGGGCGTTGTTAATACATTTGTTTTCTTCTTGTCCAGGGTAATCGGTCATATCATTGATCGAGCTGTCTTTAAAACTCAACGTGGACATGGCCCTGCTTATTGGTTTACTACAATCATTGCACAATTAGTTCTTGGGATATTGGCTAGTGCCATCGTGATGTGGTTTAGTCGTCATCGTGAATATCGCGCGGATGCTGAAGCCGCGTCCTTGGAGGGAAAGCAGAAGATGATTAGCGCTCTAGAACGTTTACAAAAATCAGTTAATCAGCCTCATCTCCCAGAACAGCTTGAGGCTTTTGGCATCTCTGGAGGTATGGCTGCTGGCTTAAAGAGTTTATTTATGAGTCATCCGCCCTTAGCTGACCGCATTGAAGCATTGCGCAGGGCATAAGAATAATAAAGAAAAACGCCACCCAGGTGAGTGGTGGCCTGTGATTGATTCAATTTA
>CANISN010000005.1 GCA_947470165.1 Burkholderiaceae bacterium
ACATCAGGCGGTAATGAGCGCTCTTGAGGCTGCACGGGATGCCAACCTATCAAATGTTGTTTTTAGTAGTCAGACTAAAAAATAAATACCCCATCATTTTTAATGTCATCCACTAAAAGCTCATCACGACTGCTGCGGCTCAATAAGGCTCCTCAGTTTTGGGAGAGACGCGGGCCGACTAGCCTAGTACTGTGGCCCTTATCCTGGCTCTTCGGATCAATTAATCGTGTCCTAGATTTGATAAATGATTTAGATCTTAGAAAGCATAAGACTCAAGCGGTTCCCATCATTATTGTGGGCAACATCCGTGTGGGCGGAACTGGTAAAACACCCATCGTTATTGCCTTGGCGGAGCGTCTTGCACGCATGGGATGGAAGCCTGGAATTATCAGTAGAGGCTATGGATCTAGCTCTCTATCACAGCCCATTCAAGTTCATAGCGATTCCAATCCCACGGATGTTGGTGATGAGCCTGTCCTTATTGCCAAACGCACACAGGATCATTTTCCGCTTTGGGTTCACCCTAAGCGATTGCAAAGCATTCGCTCGCTCCTGAATCAGGATCCTTCGGTCAATGTCATCATCAGTGATGATGGTTTGCAGCATCGGGGTTTAGTCCGTTGGCCTGCTCGAGAAGGCGGCCGCGATATTGAATTTGTAGTACGTGATCAGCGTGGGGAAGGTAATGGCTTTTTATTGCCAGCTGGGCCTTTACGAGAGCCTGCATCTCGTGAGCGTGATGCGACCCTCATGACTGGTCCGAAAGCTTCTGCAAGTCATATTGAGGAATATTTTCTTGGGCGCCGCGCGTTCACACTGATCAGTCAATTGGGCATGCCTTACCAACTCATTAACCAAAGTAATACCCGATCACTCGCAAATATTTTAGATAGTTACCCCCCAAATAGAATTACTGCCCTGGCAGCAATTGGTAATCCACAAGGCTTTTTTGATGATTTACTCAAACAGGGCATTACAGGTAAATGTATTGGATTGCCCGATCACAGTGCCTTTAGCCCTGAATTTTTCACTGCTATTAATGCGGAATGCATTCTCATTACAGAAAAGGATGCCGTAAAATGCACCCCAATACAGGATGAACGCATTTGGGTAGTTCCCATGAGTTTAGAAATTCCAAGCGCATTAGAAGATTGGTTGCAGTCGATTTTGCAAAGACCTGATCCCAATCAATACACTTTATAAAAGTTAATATAGATCAAATATGGATAAGCGATTACTAGAGATTTTGGTTTGCCCTTTATGCAAAAGTACTTTGCATTTAGATTCTGATAAAAATGAGCTTATTTGCAAAGCAGATCGCTTGGCTTACCCAATTCGTAATGACATTCCAGTGATGTTGGTCGATGAAGCACGAAGCCTCTCGGCCGATGAATGTAATTAATTCAATCACAACCGATTGAAACCAAGATGAGCAATAAGCCCCCAGAATTTTTAGTGGTTATTCCGGCAAGGCTAGGATCAACTCGCTTGCCTCGCAAGCCTCTTGCTGATATTGGCGGTAAGCCTATGGTCATTCGAGTAGCTGAACGCGCCCAGCAGTCACAAGCACATAGTGTGATCGTTGCCACCGACTCCCAAGAAATTCATGCTATCTGTGATGAGCACCGCATTGAATGTCTATTAACTAGCCCAGATCACCCTACTGGTACTGATCGCATCGCTGAAGTGGCGCGATTATTAAAACTGCCTGCCGATACATTGGTAGTAAATGTTCAGGGGGATGAACCTCTGATTCCGCCAGAGCTGATTAATCAAGTTGCAAAAACATTGGCTGATAACACTTCTTGTGATATCTCCACTATCGCCGTGCCTATTACTCATGCTTCAGAATTAGACAATCCCAATGTAGTTAAAGTCGTTCTCAACCGTCTTGGGGAGGCAATGTATTTCTCAAGAGCAAGTATTCCTTTTGTGCGCAGCCTAGGATCAGCTCAGACCATGCTGCATTTGCGGCACATAGGCATTTATGCCTACCGGGCAAATTTTCTGGAGGCCTATACCCGTCTCGAACCAGCCCCACCAGAGCAAGCAGAGGCTCTAGAACAACTTCGCGCCCTCTGGAATGGCTTCCGTATTACTGTGCATACAGCCAGCGAAGCCCCTCCGGCTGGGGTTGATACCGCCGAAGACTTGGAGCGAGTCCGCCGCATCATAGCCAGATAAATCAGAATCCTAGCCCTGAAGGCTTCTTGGGGATAATCCTAGGAATTTACTTTCAGAGATCCTGAAAAAATACGGGACAATGAAGCTCTTCTAAGGGGAAAACGATGCGCTTAATTCTGCTCGGTGCGCCAGGTGCTGGCAAAGGAACACAGGCTCAGTTCATTTGCAAAAAATTTGTCATTCCACAAATCTCAACAGGCGATATGTTGCGCGCTGCTGTGAAAGCGGGAACTGAGCTGGGTGTTGCCGCTAAAAAAATTATGGATGCCGGTGGCCTTGTTTCTGACGACATCATTATCGGCTTAGTGAAACATCGCTTAACCCAGCCGGATTGCAGTAAGGGTTATTTGTTTGATGGCTTCCCAAGAACGATCCCTCAGGCGCAGGCCATGAAAGAAGCTGGCGTACCAATTGATTATGTTTTAGAAATCGATGTCCCATTTAATGCCATTATTGATCGTATGAGTGGTCGTCGTGTTCACCCCGCCTCTGGTCGAACCTATCACGTGACTTTCAACCCGCCTAAGCTTGAGGGCAAAGATGATGTTACTGGTGAAGCTTTGATTCAGCGCGATGACGACAAGGAGGAGACGGTTCGCAAGCGTTTGCAGGTTTACAGCGATCAAACCCGTCCGCTAGTGGATTACTACTCTACTTGGGCAACCCAAAGCAACGAGGCAGACAAAGTAAAGGCACCAGCCTATCGCAAGGTTAGCGGCACAGGAAGCGTTGAAGATATTACTGCTTCAATCTTTGCAGAATTGAAATGATTCGTTTTTCCTGAAAAAGTAAAAAAGGACTGCATTGCAGTCCTTTTTTACTTTCCTTAATCTTTCAATCAGGAATTACTTGAGCTCTTTCAGAGCGCTCTCAAACGATTCAATATCCGCAAAGCTTCGGTAGACCGATGCAAAGCGAATGTATGCCACCTTATCTAAACGCTTGAGCTCACGCATTACAAGCTCACCAACACGCTCACTGGGAATTTCTTTTTCGCCAAGGCTAAGGAGCTTCTCTTCAATACGCCCAATAGCTTCATCAACCGAGTCAGAAGACACTGGGCGCTTGCGTAAAGCCAGCTTGATTGAGCTTGCTAACTTCTCATGACTGTAATCAACGCGACTACCGTTCTTCTTTACGATGGCTGGGAGCGCTAACTCTACACGCTCGTAGGTCGTAAATCGTTTATCGCATTTAGCACAACGGCGGCGGCGGCGAATGGTATCGCCATCGTCAGATACTCGAGTATCGAGTACTTGGGTATCGTCGTTTTGGCAAAAAGGGCAGCGCAATGAATGCTTTCTTAAAGTTCTAGCACTTAACCGTAAACCGGGAAGCGTTTTGTTAGTTCGGCTACTTGTCCTCGAACCTTAGCAATATTGACAGCATCATTTGGGTTGTCTAGAACGTCAGCAATAAAATTTCCAACCTGTCTTGCTTCGGCTTCTTTAAATCCACGAGTAGTCATCGCTGGTGAGCCCAAACGAATACCACTTGTCACCATTGGTTTTTCTGGATCGTTCGGAATACCATTCTTATTGCAGGTGATATGCGCTTCGCCCAATACACGCTCAGCTTCTTTACCAGTCATCTTTTTGGCACGTAAATCTACCAACATCACATGAGAGTCTGTACCACCAGAAACAATACGTAGACCACGAACAATCAATGTCTCAGCTAAGGCTTTTGCATTAGCAATGACTTGCTTTTGATAATCAATAAAGCCAGGTTCTTGTGCCTCCTTGAATGCCGTTGCTTTAGCGGCAATTACGTGCATTAAAGGGCCACCTTGCAAGCCCGGAAATACCGCAGAGTTAATCGCCTTCTCATGCTCAGCCTTCATCAAGATGATGCCACCACGAGGACCACGCAAGCTCTTATGAGTGGTAGAAGTCACAATGTCAGCGTGTGGCACTGGGTTAGGATAAACACCAGCGGCAATCAGACCAGAGTAGTGCGCCATATCCACCATAAAAATGGAACCGACTTCTTTAGCCAACTTACCGATGCGCTCCCAGTCGATCACGAGAGAGTATGCAGATGCGCCAGCAATAATCAATTTGGGTTTGTGCTCGCGAGCTAAACGCTCCATTTGCTCGTAATCAATCGCTTCATTTTTATCGAGGCCATAGGAAATAGGATTAAACCACTTACCACTCATATTCAGAGCCATACCATGAGTCAAGTGACCGCCTTCAGCCAAACTCATTCCCATAAAAGTGTCACCGGGCTTGAGAAATGCTAAGAACACGGCTTGATTGGCAGATGCGCCACAATGGGGCTGCACGTTCGCTGCCTCAGCGCCATACAGGGCCTTCACTCGATCAATTGCTAATTGCTCAGCCACATCCACAAACTCACAACCACCGTAATAACGCTTACCTGGATAACCTTCAGCGTACTTATTGGTTAGCTGAGAGCCCTGTGCCTGCATTACTGCTGGTGAGGCGTAATTTTCTGATGCAATCAGCTCAATATGGTCTTCTTGACGCTTATTTTCATTCTGAATGGCTGCCCACAATTCTGGGTCGGTTTTGGCTAAGGTGTTTTGACGGTCAAACATGGTAATAATCCTGAAGAAGTTGGATTACTAAGTTGTAACTTAGTAAAATGTACCTACATCATACAAAATCCATCATGACACCTACTCAAGATCTCTCATTTCTCTCTCTAGTCCTTAATGCAAGCCTATTAGTCCAGTTAGTAATGTTGTTATTACTAGGAATGTCGGTGGCCTCTTGGACCATCATTTTTAAGAAAACGGCGATTCTGAGAGGCGTCAGACGCGATACCGAGCGTTTTGAGAGAGACTTTTGGTCTGGTGGCGACCTCAATACTCTTTTGAGTGCTGCGCAGCGTAACACTCGAAGTGATGCGGTTCTAGAGCATATCTTTGAGGCAGGCATGCAGGAATTTATGAAAGTTCGTGAAATCGATGCCGCCCGTCGAGCCATGAAAGCCACTTATCAGCGTGAAATGGATGTATTGGAGGCTAATTTGCCATTCTTGGCCTCAGTTGGCTCAGTTTCTCCCTACATCGGCCTCTTTGGAACGGTTTGGGGGATCATGCACGCTTTCCGTGGCCTAGCAAACGTTCAAAACGCAACTTTGGCTGCTGTAGCTCCCGGTATTGCAGAGGCACTCGTCGCTACTGCCATTGGTTTATTTGCTGCTATTCCTGCAGTGGTTGCTTATAACCGCGCTGCAACCGATGTTGATCGGCTGGCGATTCGTTTTGAGACCTTCATTGAAGAATTCACCAACATCTTGCAACGCCAAGCTTCGGGTAAATAAGCATGGCTGGATCTCTTAGAAAATCTTCCAAACGTCGGGCGATGTCCGACATTAACGTGGTGCCCTATATTGACGTGATGTTGGTCTTACTGGTCATCTTTATGGTGACCGCACCGATGGTAAATCCTGGCGTCGTCAATTTGCCTACCGTCGGTGGCGCAAAAGTACAAACCCTACCCCCCGTCTTTTTAACGATTGATGCCAACGAGAATGTCATCGTGCGCAAGGATGGTGACCCTGTACAAACACTCAATAAGTTTGAGCTCGGTGCATTTGCGAGATCACAAGCTGAGAAATCAGCTGAGCAACCGGTTGTTCTTGCAGCGGATAAATCGATCAAATACGAAGTGGTGATGGAAGTCATGTCCAAACTCAAAGAAAATGGTGTAAAGCGTGTTGGCCTTGCGGTTAAAACTCAATAAGACCTAGTAGCTAATTTCAATTGCCCATGAATAGCTCCCCCACTCTTCAAACATCCTTCTCTCCATTCAAACGGGGACGTCTTACTCAGCAAGAGAGTACCAAGCGCGCCTTTACTTTTTCACTGATTGCGCATTTGGGATTACTTACATTTCTGGTGATTGGCATTAGCTGGAATAACTCGACGCCTTCTGGTATTGAAGTTGAACTGTGGGATGCCAATCAGCAAGTGCAAACGCCTGTCGCACCTGAAGTCAAAACAGCGGTGAAAGAGGAAGCTGCCGATATCGCCATCAAGAAAAAAGAAGTTGAAAAAGAACCTCCAAAAAAAGAGGTAGTGAAAGAAATCCCAAAGCCTAGCAAACCTATTCCACCAAAAGAAAAGGAGCCTGTAAAAAAAGAAACTATTAAAGAGCTCCCAAAACCGGTTAAGCCAACGCCAGTAGAAAAAGAGAAACCAAAAACGGCCGAGGCTCCGAAAGTTGCCGCTCCCGCAGAAACGAAAGCAAATGCTGCCGCTGAAAAAGTACGCGCAGATCAATTGGCTCGTTTACGCGCTGCGGCTGGTGCTGAAGGGGGAAGTGGTGGGACCAGCGGCAGTGGCGTTGGCGGTGGCGGTAATGCGCTTCCTGGATGGACAGACAAAGTCATTAAAAAAGTGAAGCCCCTAATCGTGTTTAATCCTGAATCTGTTAGTGGTAATTCTGCGGCAGTTGTTAAAGTCAATCTCACACCCGATGGCGCTATTTTGAGTACCGATCTCATCACTTCCAGCGGGAATGTTAGCTGGGATCGCGCAGTATTACTGGCATTAACCCGTGCGGAGAGTCTGCCAAAAGACGATAATGGCAAAATTCCGCAAAGAGAAGTTAAGCTGACCTTTAAACCCAAGGACTAAAGCATGTTGCAAGTAGCTAAACATATTAAGCGTATTAATTATAAAAATGGATTGTCTCGTGCAGTAGTGATGCTCGCACTTATGTTGTCCATCATTGGCTTAGGCACTCCTGCTGTAGCGCAAATGAATATTGAAATCACTGGCGTAGGACAGTCACTCTATCCCATCGCTGTCATGCGCTTTAAGGAAGAGAACAAACTACCGACCAGCGTTACCGAAATCATTCGCCAAGACTTGGCACGCAGTGGTTACTTTAAAAATACCGAGAATGGCAATGCAAGTGAAAGTGATGAAGGTGCTCCAAACTATAAATCTTGGGCAGCTCGCGGGGCCGATGCTTTAGCCCTTGGCTCTGTAGTTCAAACAGGCGCTTCACAATTTGAGATTCGCTACAAATTATTTGATATTCGTAAATCAGAAAGTTTAGGTGGCTTAAATATCAATACAAGCGCAGATAACTTGCGCGCCGCCGGTCATAAAATTGCTGATGACATCATTTTTAAACTATTAGGTGAGCGCGGCATCTTTTCTACACGACTGTCTTATGTGATTAAAGAAGGGAAGCGCTATCGATTAGTAATCTCGGATGCAGATGGTCAAAACATTCGTAACGCCATGAATAGTGGTGAACCCATCATCTCTCCATCATGGTCTCCTGATGGCAAGAAAGTGGCTTACGTTTCTTTTGAAGATCGCAAGCCCGTCATCTACGTTCACGAACTAGCTACTGGTCGTCGTATTGCCCTCTCGAATCAAAAGGGAAATAACAGTGCACCGGCTTGGTCCCCTGATGGCAAAAAATTAGCCGTATCTCTCTCCAGGGATGGCAACACCCAAATCTACTCAATCAATGCAGATGGTAGTGATTTGCATCGATTGACACGTGGCCGTACGATCGATACAGAGCCACAATATTCTGCTGATGGTCGTTACATCTACTTCACGAGTGATCGCGGTGGTAACCCACAAATCTATCGCATGAGTGCTGAGGGTGAGCAAGTTGAAAGTGCTAAGCGTATTACCTATAAACAGGGTTTTGTGACCTCACCACGGATCTCGCCTGATGGAAAGTATTTAGCCTATATCGCCAATATTGGTGGGGCCTTCGGCCTCTATATCCTCAATCTCGCTACTGGCGACTCACAAGCCTTGACCGATGGCACTAGCGATGAATCTCCCTCTTTTGCAGCAAATGGGCGCTATGTGCTGTATTCAACCAAAGTTGCTGGCAAGCGGGTATTGGCGGCAGTCTCGGTAGATGGCAATTCTAAGCAGGTGTTAAGTATTCCAGGGTCTGATGTGCGTCAGCCGTCTTGGGGGCCATTTATGGACTAATAAGCTAGCATCTGGGATCCACTCCAGTAAAACTGTTTCAGGCTAAATAGTCAATATTGCGTTCTTAGGGGCATAATATTGGCTATTAGCTCATTTAATAGCTTCATTTGCAGGAAAAAGGGAAAAGGAAAAATCATGAAGATTTCTATCGCACGCCGTGCCAGTATGTTTGCCCTCATAGGTGCAACAGGGGTATTTTTAGTGGCTTGCTCAAGCGTTAAATTGGATGATGTTGATAGTGCCAATAGTGGTGGTAGCGGCAACTTTAGCTCACAGCCCTGGAATGATCCAAATAACCCACTCTTTCAGCGTAGCGTGTATTTTGATCTCAATGAATACACTGTTCAAACTAAATATCAAAAACAATTGTCTACGCATGCAAGCTACTTAAAGGCCAATCCAAGACAGAAGATCATTATTCAAGGCAACACAGACGAGCGCGGTACCGCTGAATACAACTTGGCATTAGGTCAACGTCGTTCAGACGCAGTTCGCAAGTCACTCAATTTGATGGGAGTATCTGATGATCAAATGGAAGCAGTGAGCTTTGGTAAAGAGAAACCAAAGGCAGAAGGTGATAGCGAAGGTGCGTGGGCAGAGAATCGCCGTGCTGATATTGTTTATATTACGAACTAATTTTCATGCGTAAGCTCAACAACCTTTTCAAACAAACGCTCTCACGAGCGTTTTGTTTAAGTGCCGTCACTATTTTTCTAATAATGCCTAGTAGTGCTTGGGCACTCTTTTCCGATGATGAAGCTCGCAAAGCCATTTTAGATTTACGTAAGACCCTAGCAACAGCACAAATGGATTTACAAAACCAAATTGAGAAGCTCAAAGCTGATAACGCTGAATTACGCGGCAAAGTGGAGAGCTTGGAGAAGCAAGGTGAAGATATCAACTCAAGCCAAAAGACTTACTATCAGGATCTTGATACCAGATTGGGCAATCTTGAGCCCCGTACATTCACAATTGAAGGTGTTAGCGGTACAGTACAGCCTGACGAAAAGAATGCTTATGAAGATGCTTTAAAGGCGTTTCAAGCCAGCAATCTTAAAAAGGCGGATGAAAGCTTTACTGCTTTTGCGGGTAAATATTCCCAAAGTCCTTACTTGCCTCTAGCACTCTATTGGGGGGCTAATAGTAAGTATGCAAACAAAAATTACACTGGTGCCATTACTCAGTTACAAAATTTAATTAAACGTTATCCAAACCATCCTCGAATTCCGATAGCTATGTTGACATTGGGTAATGCTCAATTAGAAAGTGGCAATAAAGCAGCTGCCAAGAAAACCTTTGCTGAAATCATCAGTAAATATCCTGACACTGAGGCGGCAAAAGACGCGCAGCAGCTGAACACCGCAATCAAATAAGTCAGTTCGCTATGTCTTCGCTATCTGCAGCTTTTCAGAATATCGCCCCGCGTAAACCCAATGCACCTGCGGTTATTTTGTTTTCTGGCGGACTAGACTCCAGTACGATTCTCGCGCTTGCAAAAGATCTTGATTACGCGCCCTATGTATTGTCAGTTAGCTATGGTCAACGCCACTCCTCCGAACTTGCCGCAGCAAAACATATCGCCAAAAAAATGGGGGTTATTCGTCATGAGTTGGTGAATTTAGACCTCACCCGTTTTGGCGGCTCTGCATTAACAGATTTCACAATCGATATACCCATCACCCCCGGCAAGGATCAGGAAATTCCAGTCACTTATGTACCAGCCCGCAATACGATTTTGCTTTCGCTTGCACTGGGCTGGGCGGAATCATTAGGTAGTCTTGATATTTTTTATGGTGCCAATGCGGTGGATTACTCTGGCTATCCAGACTGTCGCCCTGACTACGTCTCTTCATTTGAAGCTATGGCTAATCTCGCTACTAAAGCGGGTGTAGAAGCCATCAATAATGACAATCGCTTCCGAGTGCATGCGCCCATCATTAGCATGAGCAAAGCAGAAATTATTCAACTAGGAACTACGCTAGGGGTAGATTACTCACAAACCGTTTCCTGCTATCAGGCCAATGATTTAGGTGAAGCCTGCGGGAAATGCGAATCCTGTCGTTTGAGACAAGTTGGCTTTAAGCAAGCCAATCTGAGCGATCCAACCCGCTATCGTAGTAATTAGTCAAAAAATAGATTTACCACTGCATAGTGAGGAGTTTGACATTTATTAAAATACACATAATAATACACTAAATTATGGGCATTTTATTATGACAATCACGCAAACTATTCATGCTAAAACTACGGTCAGCATGACTGACCTTAGGCGTAATCCAAGCAAAATTCTAGAGATTGCTGGCGACTTACCCGTGGCTGTTCTTAATCACAACAAACCCGAGGCCTATCTATTGTCTGCAAAGGCATATGAGGCACTCCTAGACTTGGTGGATGATATCTCTCTCATCAAAATCATTAAGGCGCGTAGCGGTGGAAAGACTGTCAAGGCAAAGCTTGAAGACTTATAGTCTTGAGTTCAATGTACTTGCTTTTAAAGAGTGGCAAAAATTAGATAACTCCATCCGTAGCCAATTTAAAAAGCAACTTGAAAAACGTATCCAAAATCCCAGAGTAGCATCTGCAAAGTTGCATGGAGATTTGGATAACTT
The DNA here is from genome assembly GCA_947470165.1 of Burkholderiaceae bacterium. GTDB lineage: Bacteria > Pseudomonadota > Gammaproteobacteria > Burkholderiales > Burkholderiaceae > Polynucleobacter. Next base: position 10,741 of record CANISN010000005.1, read on the forward strand.
TTATAAGATTAAACTAGCCGCCGTTGGCTATAGACTAGTCTATGAAGTCATAGATCATAAACTTGTTGTTCTCATTATTGCAATTGGAAAGCGAAATCAGTCAGCAGTTTATAAAGAAGCGGGCAAAAGAAAATAGTTACTTAGGGTGTGTTTCTAACATTCGGGCAACATAACGCGCAATCAAATCAATCTCTAGGTTTACTACATCACCTTGTTTGAGCTTTCCTAATGTAGTGTTCTCAAGCGTATGGGGAATAATGTTGATATCGACAAGGCAAGCATCTTTACTATCTTGCGTTTTGTTCACTGTGAGTGAAACACCATTGACCACAATCGAGCCTTTATAGGCTATGAATGACGCCAATGTCTTAGGGGTCTCGATCTGCAATAACCAAGAGCCATAAGTATCGTCAGCGACATTTGCAAAGTGCGTCACCTTGCCAACACCATCCACATGACCACTAACGAGGTGTCCACCTAAGCGATCATTTAATCTCAATGCTTTTTCTAAGTTAACTGGTCCAGCTTTATCTAAACCTACAGTCTTATTCAAAGACTCACGCGAAATATCTAAAGCAAAAGTATTACCAGTAAATTCAGTAGCGGTCATACAAGCACCCTGAATAGCAATACTGTCACCTAAGGCAACATCATCAAGATATCCTGCTGGCACTTCAACCACTAAGTGCATACCATCACCCTTTGCTTGAATGCTTTTAATTTGACCAATGGCTGTAATAATTCCAGTAAACATATTGAGATCTTATTGATAAGTTGTTATTTAAGTGCTTTTTTACTTAAGCGAATACGTATATCAGAGCCTAAAAGGCTTTGATCAAAAATATGCCAATCCTGTCGTTGATCTAATGCCACCAACGGTGAAATATTGGCCATACCAATTCCCTCACCAACGAAGAATGGTGCGTAATAGAGCAAGAGTTCATCCACACAATCTTCTCTGAGCAAAGAGCCATTGAGTTTAAAGCCGGCCTCCACATGAATTTCATTCATATGACACTCCTGTGCCAGATAAGAAAATAGTTTTGGTAAATCTACTTTGCCATAGGCATTAGCCATTGCAATTACATGTACACCCTGTGACTCAAACACTGCAGCCTTTTCTTTCACGGCTGCAGAGTCTAAGGAGGCGCAAACCAAGATCACGCCTGATTGATCAAGATTACCTAAAACCTTGGCATTAAGTGGGGTCTCTAGCTTGGAATCAACAATAATTTTCCAGGGCTGACGTTCCGTCTGAACATCTCTGACATTTAAAGTAGGGTCATCTTCCTTAACCGTTCCCACTCCCGTCAGGATAGCGCAGGCTTGAGCGCGCCAATGATGTCCATCAGTACGTGCAACTGGGCCGGTAATCCATTGGCTTTGGCCATTCAGTAAAGCGGTCTTACCATCTAGGCTTGCAGCTATCTTCATCCGTATCCAAGGTAAACCTCGAGTCATCCGAGAAATAAATCCTAGATTGAGAGCTTGCGCCTCATCTTCTAATAATCCACATCGCACCTCAATACCAGCAGCTTGTAAGCGCCCTAATCCTTTACCGCCCACTAAGGGATTGGGATCTGACATTGCTACGATTACCATTGCCGGCTTGGCGGCAAGTAAAGCGTCCACACAAGGGGGCGTCTTACCTGTGTGATTGCATGGTTCTAGAGTCACATAAATCGTAGATCCCACCGGATCAACACCTTGGGCCTTAGCGTCAGCCAAGGCTTGAACTTCTGCATGCGCATCCCCTACCTTCTGGGTATAGCCTCGACCAATAACTTGACCGCTTTTAACAATGACACAGCCTACCCGAGGATTTGGGTTAGAAAGATAAAAGGCTTTTTGAGCCTCGGCCAAGGCCTCTCTCATAAACTGGTGGTCAACTGCGCTATACATAGGTCTATTAAAACCGATTGTGAGTAGATACGCCAAATTTACCCACCCCTCCCCATCGTTGGTTGCCTCTAGCGAATTCTATCTACAGGCCTTCAGGTCTTTACTAGGGTCACAAATACGCCAGCGGCCTCCACTACCCAAGATAAGCTGTCGCTCTAGGCGAGAATCTCGCTCATAACCCAAGATTAGACGGTTAGCAACAAAACCGCCTTGAGCGGTTTTAGCTGCTCCGGCAGCATTAAAAGCAATACCTCTCTTCGAGGAATGGGGGTCGATAAATTGCTTACCCCCACCCTTGAAATAGACTGGATAAATATCACTCTGAGATAACCAAACTCGATCCCGACAAGCCGACCTCAGTTTAATCTCTTCACAAGCACTTTTAACCACCCAGCCCTCATCCCAAAGATTGTCCCTCAAGGGGGTAATGCGCACAGTTGTTCCCAAAGCCAAAGCCTGTCCACGAGCAAATTGTGCGTGAATAATAAATCGTCTAGCAATGGTGTCAATTTCTCGGGTTGCCATTTGTTGATAAACAAGTGGCATCGTCATTGTTGCCAAGACCGCTACTATGAGGACAACAGCCATCAGCTCCAACAAACTACCGCCATACTCTCGTCTGTAAGACGGCATGCGCTTACTCAAACTGCTGCCGCCAATTTAAGCGCGTAGCGATATTTGTTTTTTCATCTAAGTGCACCAGAATTTCTAACTTCGGATTCTCTATTGTGGAAATTAACCACAGTTGCTTGCCGGCTGACTGAATGTGACATGAGACATTACTTAGATTAGCAATGTTTGAAAGATTGCTCTCGCACTCATGTAGCATTTTCTCAGCAGCAATAAATCTTCTGCCGGAATCAATAGCGGTATTGACGCTAATGACCTCGACCGTAGCCATACGCTCCAGAGAGTTAATTAGGGAGGATAGCAAGACTAGTAGCGATAAAACCCAGGCAATAATCACAATAGATTACGCGTGGTAAAAGTACGCTCAAATTCCCGCTGAATGAACGCTCCATCAGTCATCTCAAGCTTGATCTTAAATACTCGAGCATCTAGCTCTTCAATAGCAAGATAATTAATGCCACTCATGAGGGTGATCTTTTGTAAGCGTCCTTGTCGATCAAGTGACTGACAAATTAATGAGCCACCGTTAACGCGTTGACCTTTGGGTGCAGACGCTTGTCGTTCTACTAAAAATCCTTGAATCGCTAAATTTTGTTTAGTCCGTTCTGCTGTCAGAACATTACCAATGCAATCTAAATCAACGCCTCGAGATAACTGATGCTTCACCAGTAATGAATCCGATCCTCTAAAGCCAACACTCTTTTGAATTTTCAGAAACTCCGCATCGGATGAGTTCTTTTTGCCGTCCTGTAAAAATGAATCTTGATTTTGATAGCCAGCCACTCGGATGGAGCGACCGATTAATTCCAAAGCCCGATCCGCATCCTGAACAAGCATTTGGGTTTTCTCATAAGTAATTTGCCTGGCGATCAACTCTCCACTATTTCTGATCAATGGGGCGAGTAGTGTGAGTGATATGGCGATTCCGATGAGGCACTCGAGCAGATTCATTTATTGGCAGCCGTGATTGTTGAAGTTCATGCTGATCAAGCTCCTGATGTATTTTTAAGCGTTTATGTTGTTCTTGCCCCAGACGTAAAATTAGTAACTGATAGGCATTACCCAGACCAATCCAACTAATAGCCACTAAACTCATAGCTACTAGCACTTCTAGCAAGATGAAGCCATTCTTTTTATAGGTGAGGACTGGTACAGATTGAGAGAAATTCTTATCTCTAGGGATCTTCTTGGGCATCCTTTATTTTCAAGAGTTGTCGACACCAAAAACATGCTCTAGATTGACTCCAATTGTCAGAAACGCTGGATATTGAGCCCAAGCTTGGGCATGAACCCCAAAAATCCCTCCTCGGCATAAAATAGAGGGCTATGCAAAATACCCTCGCCCCTACAGAAGAAATTGTTGCTGAGCTCAAAGCCGGCAAAATGGTTATTTTGGTTGATGAAGAAGATCGTGAGAATGAAGGCGATTTAGTACTAGCAGCGGATCACGTTACAGCGGAATCCATTAATTTCATGGCTAAGCATGGTCGTGGGCTCATTTGCCTTACCTTGACACGCGAGCGTTGCCAACAACTCAACCTCCCATTGATGGTCAGAGATAACGGCACTTCTATGGGAACGAATTTCACTGTTTCCATTGAAGCGGCGAGTGGTGTCACTACTGGTATTTCGGCAGCCGATCGCGCCCATACGATTAAAGCGGCAGTTGCTCCAAACGCTAAACCCAATGACCTAGTTCAGCCAGGGCATATCTTCCCATTGATGGCTCAACCTGGTGGCGTCCTAATTCGATCAGGTCATACAGAAGCAGGTTGTGACTTATCAGTAATGGCTGGCTGTTCACCTACCGCTGTGATTTGCGAAATCATGAAGGATGATGGCAGTATGGCCCGCTTACCAGATCTGTTTGAGTTTGCCAAAGAACATCAATTGAAGATTGGCAGCATTGCTGATCTTATCCAATATCGCAGTCAACATGAAAGCATCGTAGTACGTGAAGGGAGCCGTGAATTTAATACTCCTTGGGGGAAATTCCAAGGCGTAATTTATCGCGATACGCCAAGCTCTTGCATTCACCTCGCCTTAGTTCATGGCAAGCCCACTGAAACGGAAGAAACTCTCGTACGAGTTCATGAACCAGTTACCGTATTGGATTTCTTGGATGCTCATGTCAGCACCCACTCATGGCCTCTTGCTCAAGCACTGCAAAAATTGGCAACAGCTCCAGCTGGCGTTGCTGTACTTTTAAATGCTTCGGGAGTGGCAGCACCTAACGACGTCGATTGGCTTGCGCAATTTCACAAACTTAACGACTCCCAATCCGAAGAGACTGCAAAGCCCTTAGCTCGCAAAACGGATTTCCGCAGCTACGGTATCGGCGCTCAAATTCTCAAAGATATTGGTGTTGGCAAAATGCGCTTGCTTGCCAACCCAAATCCTGTACCAAGTCTATCGGGTTACAAACTCGAAGTGACTGGCTACACCCCATTCAAACCTAAGTAATCCGTATTTAAAGATCATTATGAACACAACAAATAACGAGCAGACTGTTGACGTATTAGCGGCCGATTTAAATGGGCAAGATCTACGCGTTGGTATTGTACAAGCCCGCTTTAACGAAGAGCATTGTGTTGCCCTCACCACTGCTTGTATTGAGGAATTAATCAAACTAGGTGTTTCCCAATCTGAGATCAAGCTTGTTACAGTTCCAGGTGCACTCGAGATTCCGTTCGCACTGCAGAAACTTGCGGAGACAGGCGAATTTGATGGCTTAGTGGCTCTGGGTGCAGTCATTCGTGGCGAAACATATCACTTCGAACTAGTCTCCAATGAATCTGCTGCTGGCATCACCCGCATCTCTATCGAATCTGGACTACCGATTGCAAATGGTGTGCTTACTTGTGACACCGACGAGCAAGCTCAAGTGCGCGTCCACGTCAAAGGTGCAGACTGCGCTAGAGCTGTTGTTGAAATGGCTAATCTTGCGCTAGCCCTTACTCCTGATATTGATTTTGAGATCAATAACGCACAAGAGTAATACCTTAGATAAAGTACATGACTAAAAATACCTCTACAACATCAGTACCTGCAAACAGCCCTACCAGCAGTGCACCTAAGCGCTCTCTGACACCACGACGTCGTGCCCGTGAATATGCCCTGCAAGGCGTGTATCAAAGTTTAGTGATGCGTCGTGCAGGCAGCTTACCCAATGCAGCCACGATTGCCAAACAACTGGCTGAGGATCCTGGCTTTCGACGTTGTCAACTAGATTTGTTTCAGGGAATCTTCGCAGGCGTCTTAGAGCGTACCGATGAATTAGAGGGCCTCATTACCCCAGCCCTTGATCGCCCTATTAATGAACTCTCTCCTGTTGAGCATGCGGCCCTTTTAATTGGCACCTACGAATTAGCAATGGATATAGCGGTTCCCTATAAAGTCGCAATTAATGAAGCGGTAGAGCTTGCTAAGACCTTTGGTGGCACTGATGGTCATAAGTATGTCAATGGTGTACTTGATCTCTTAGCGCAAAAATTACGTGCTACAGAAGTTCAAGCTAAGACCTAGTATCACTTGCTAAATTATTTTTTCCTGTAAACCAAATCCCAAACTCCATGACCCAGCTTGAGGCCACGATACTCAAATTTGGTAATCGGTCGATAAGCAGGTCTCTCAACGTATCCCGCCTGCCTTGAATACAACTGTTCTAAGTTAGGCTTAAATTCCTTAGTCGATTCACCTTCTTTTGCCGCATCCTCAGTAGTAAAGGTTTCAATTTGCACTTGCTCCAAGGAGGTATTGATTAATGCGGGCTCACTATTTAATACTAAGAGCATTTGCTCAGCATAGTTATGCCAGTCAGTCGCCAAATGCAAATACGCATCTGGCTTTAAGCGTGAAGCTAATAACTTTACAAATTCCGCCTGAATAAGTCGACGTTTATGGTGGCGTTTCTTATGCCAAGGATCAGCAAAGTAAATATGAATTCCATCCAAAGAGTTATGCGCAAGCATTTTTTCTAGAACCTCAACAGCATCATGACGAATCAAGCGCAGATTAGTAAGATTATCTTCACCAATCAGCTTGAGTAAAGCGCCAATACCTGGAGGGTGCACTTCAATTGCCAGAAAATCATCCACCGATCGTAAGGCAGCGATTTTGGCTGTAGTTTCACCCATACCAAAACCAATCTCTAATATTTTAGGATTTGAAGATCCGCCAAATACGTTCTGAAGATTTAGTTCTTTTTCCTGAAATGGTATTAAAAACTTTGGGCCTAGCTCACCAATAGCGCGCTGTTGTCCAGCGGTAGTTCTGCCTGCCCTTAAAACAAAAGAGCGAATCCGATCAGACCTAATAAGGTTCATGGAAGACTTGTATTTATCTAAAGTTATTTTGGGAAAGGTGTATTCCATCCAGCGGATCGATAAGCATAAACTACCTCACCAAGCACGATAGAAAGTGAAGTCATAAAGGAAATTAAGCCAAGAACGAAAGTCCAAATGACATAAGTAGCTTGCAAGGAGCGAACTGCGCCGGCCTGAAAGAAGAATAACTCCAATACCGTTAAGGAAATAAATACTCCACTCAATACATCAAAAAAGATTGCAGCAGTACATAGGCGACCTCGGGTTTTAGCCTCATTTGCTTCTCTCTTCATGTAATTCAAGATAACTTGGTCTTCAATGTTGCCAACTTGAATCTGATGCTGAATTGCGCGCATACGATCAACTGACCTAGCTAGACGTGCCGAAATCGCATTAATGAGAGTTGCTACTGCAGTCAATAAAAATACTGGGGCAAGTGCCAGTTGAATATTGTTTGTAATTGCATCTATTGATACATCCATAAGAATTTCAGTCAATCTATATTTATATTTGAGCGAGGTCTTAATGAGACCAAGCAACTAAACCACCATAAGCAGTGATGAGAACTAACAGACCAAAGACAATACGATACCAAGCAAAAGGAATAAAGTTATGCCTAGCGACATAATGAATCAACCAGCGTACACAAATAAAGGCTGAAATGAACGCTGAAATAAATCCAACCATAATCGCCCAGGTAAAGTCACCAGATAACGAAACGGGATTCTTCCAAAGCTTGAGCAACTCATAAGTGGTAGCACCACCAATCACTGGGATAGCCAAGAAGAATGAAAACTCAGTTGCTACGGAACGCGGAAGACCAAAGAGCATGCCGCCAATAATAGTTGCCCCTGAACGTGATGTTCCTGGGATCAAGGCAGCACATTGAGCTAGGCCCACCTTTAAAGCGTCTAAAGGAGTTAAGTCATCAATCGACTGAATACGATTTTTTACTGGAATAGTTTTTTGTTGTCGGCGCTCAGCCCAGAAAATAATCAGAGCACCTACTATGAAGGCAGTGGCAACCGGGATGGGAGAGAATAAGACCGCCTTAATATATTTACCAAAGATAAACGCCAAGACCATTGCAGGAATAGAGGCAATCAATAAATTGATAACAAAGCCACGTGAGATAGAGCTTGTCTTAATGGTCGACACTACATTCCAAAGTTTCTCTCGGAACTCCCAGCAGACCGCTAAAATGGCTCCAAACTGAATAATGACCTCGAAGGCCTTACCTCGCTCATCATTAAAGTTGAGCAGATCCCCCACCAGTATCAGGTGGCCCGTACTGGAGATTGGCAAAAACTCAGTTAAACCCTCAACTACCCCAAGTAGCAAGGCCTTGCCTAGTAAGATTAGATCCATAGTGGCAATTTTATAGGTAGATGAAAGCGAGATTAGAATTTGGCAAATTGAGGCCTAATTAAGACGCTTTACTTAAATAAGCCTTAAACTTCATAGTACAAAAACGTAACTGAATCAGATGACCTCACCCCGTTTCCACCACTCTCAGCTAGGTATCCTAGCTTTAATCCTAGGACAGGCGCTCGGACTCAGCGTGATCTCATTCAGCACATTTGCACAAGCCCCCAATGGGGCAAAGTCATCACTGCCCACCCCAATCAGCGCTCAATCATTGCTCGGGCTGGAAGCACCACCTCAAATAGCCATTGCTCCAAAGCAGGCTATCCCCACAAATGGTGCCCCCTCAAATCTCACTGGGAGCAGTGCAAGCAATACTGGACAAGCCTCAGATCTCATTCGCCTATATCAAGAGGCGGCTTTTAGCGATCCTATATTGAATGCCGCCCGCTTTAACTATCAAGCTAGCAAAGAATTGTATTGGCAAGGCCTTTCATTATTGTTGCCACAGGCAAATGCAACTCCAATTGGGACGAGATATTACCAGCACGCTACTAATAGTTCGGCACTCACAAGCTATTCAGGTAACTCTCGTGTTTTCGATCAAAAGGGTTACACAGTCACCCTAACTCAACCCGTTTTTAATATTGCGGCATTTGAGGCTTCCAATCAAGGCGATCTTAACTCCAAGCTTGCGGATATGCGTTTTTATTTAGCACAGCAAGATTTAATTATTCGCGTTTCACAAGCTTATTTTGATGCGCTTACAAGCCAAGATAATGTGGAACTCTTTCGCAATAAAAAAAGTCTAATTAAGCAGCAACTCGAAGTTGCGCAAGCCAAGTTTGATGCTGGTCTTGCCACTATTGTTGATGTCAATACCGCTCAAGCGGCATTTGATCTTGCCAACTCTCAAGAAATTGGGGCTCAAGCTGATCTTGTAGTGAAGCGAGGCGTTTTAGAACAATTGGTTGCTCGACCAGTCGGAGCTTTAAAGCCGCTTACCAAGGAGGCCAAGATTGATGGAGTTCTTAAAGACCTTCACTCTAAAACCAAAGACAATAATGGCGTTCAGATTGCTGATAGCGTCAACCCAAAATTGCCAAAAGGGCAAACTCTAGATGACTGGATAAACCAAGCAGAAACTGCAAACTTCAATGTACTGGCGAGCCAACTGTCAGTCAGCCTCGCTGAAAGCACATACCGAGGTTCTCAAGCGCTCAACTATCCCTCCGTGAATTTCGTCGGAACAGCTGGTTACAGCACCGCAAATGGCAGTGCCAATAGCTATACTCCTTCAAATACCAATATCTATAACAACACCGTTGCGCTTCAAATGACCATCCCATTAGTATCCGGGGGATTTAATAGCTCCATCATTCGTCAGAACGCAGCTCTTCTTGATGCTGCAAAGGCGAATTACGACAACGCCCGTCGTACCGCAGCCCAAAATACACGTGCTGCATTTACCGGCTTCTACGGCGGCCTCGCAAGCGTCAAAGCCTATGAGGCTGCAGAGCGCTCATCCAGCTCAGCTCTGGAATCTAGTAAGTTGGGGTTCCAGGTAGGAACATTGATTAATATTGATGTATTGATTACATTAGATACTGTCATTACTACACGCTCACAATTGCAGCAAGCGCGTTACAGCACGATTCTCAATGCAATTAAGTTAAAAGCCCACGCTGCTGCATTGTCAGATGAAGATCTGATTTCTATTAATACTTTGCTGCGCTAAGAACTAGGTAATAAATAGGAAAAAATTAAGCTTTCTTCAGAAGCTTTAGAGAGGCATCAAGAACTTCTTGAACACTTGGTGGATTTTGAATATCGCCCACATTAGCAATTCGATCAGACCAATAACCCTCAGTCTTCCAGCGTGGTGAATCGCAATAGATTTCGACTGTCGGCTTGTCCAGCACTGCTGCTAAATGAGTCAGGCCAGTATCCACTCCAATCGTTAAGTTAGCCCCAGCAATGACTGAGAAAGCATCCTCAATAGAAAAAGCTGGCGGCACAAAGGCATCTGGAATCTGTGCAGCTAGAGATTCACTTACCGCTTTCTCCGCAGCGCTGCCCCAGGGAAAAACAACTTGGTAGCCACGGGTAGACAATTCTTTGCCAAAGGAAATCCAATGACTATTCGACCAACGCTTAGCCTCTCTGGCAGTCGAATGGAAACATAGTACATAAGGAGTATGTAAGCCTTGAACAGTAGTTTGTGAAATACTCTCAATAAATTCCTTAGGATAAAACTGTGGGGCATTTGAGCGGTTCAACAATGGCCAATCAAGAGCAGAGCACATCACCCAACGTGATCGGTCAACTGCATGACATTGAGTCGGAACCTGAGCGGATTGACTATAAAACAATCTCGCCAGCGGCTCATATCCTGAAAACTCAGTGGCATTTGCAAGACCTGTAACCACGGCATCTACATTCTTTTTAGCCAAAGAACATACAATGGCAGACTTCAATAAACCCTGAGTCTCAATTAAGACATCATAAGCAGTTGATTGAAGTGTCTTACGAAAGGCAAAAAATTCTTTCCAAGTCGACATCTTGAACAGGCTCTTCTTCCAGCGACGTAAACCAAAGGGGATGATGTGATCAATCCCCCTAAAACTATTTTGAGACAAAAGAGGGGTGAGCAGATGAACATAAGCCTCTTCCACTACCCAATCAATTTGAGCATCCGGTAAATGTGCACGCAAATCCCACACAATCGGCAAGTTATGAAGCACATCACCAAGAGAGGATAGTTTTACCAACAGTATTTTGTGGGAAGTGCTCATGCGAGCATTATCTTATTTTTTAAAAATAGATCTAAAGTTAGTTAAAACTTAGGCGCCACATCCCACGATAGGCCCGCAGAATCTTTGGCATTCATATTGGGAGTGACGCCCGGCGGCAAAGG
>CANISN010000006.1 GCA_947470165.1 Burkholderiaceae bacterium
ATTCGCCTTGATATCCATCGCGAGAGCCCTTATGCCATTACCTTGGCACAGGGGCTTGCTGGTGGGGATAAGATGGATTGGATCGTGGAGAAGGCTATAGAGACCGGCGCTCAGGTGATAGCCCCCTTGCAATGCGAGCGTTCAGTTACGAAATTAACGCGCTTTAGTGACGCTGAACGGGCTCAAAAACGCCTTCTTCACTGGGAAGGCATTGTTCAGGCGGCCTGTGAACAATGTGATCGTACTGTCTTAGCTGCTGTAGAACCCATTCAAACTTTTGATAGCTACCTACAAAAGCCACAAAAAGCCATGCTTAAACTACTTTTAAGTCCGGACGCCGATAAAAGCCTCTATTCAGTACTCATCAATACCCCACCTCAAGATCTTATTCTCATGATTGGGCCTGAAGGAGGTCATTCGCCAGAAGAGGAAGTACAAGCTAAGGCCGCTGGATATCAAATCATTTCATTAGGTGATCGAGTATTGCGCACTGAGACCGCTGGAATTGTTGCCATCGCCACCGTTCACAGTATTTGGGGCCCAGAAATGCAAAATCGCCTCAAATAGAGGCGATATTTACTACCTTACTGCTAAAGTTCTTACTAACTCTCCAAATTAAGCAAAAGAGTAGAACACTCTATAAGGTGTTCGACGTTCAGACCAGAAATCCACTGCATCACGGAAAACATCCAAGAGAGTCTCGCGAGCTTCTTTGTCAAACTTCTGCGTGCAAGGCAAACCTTCTAACACCACTACGAAACCTGGCTGTGGGCCAGACTTATCAACAGTCGTTGTTAAGGCATCAAGTAAGGGATCGAAATTCTTAGCTTGTTGCTTAGTAAATGTGTAGGCAATCGCAATCGATTCCAAGACTTCGCCTTTGGTCATTGCATTCGCACAATTAGCGTAAATAAAATGCTGGCCAAGCTCAGTAGCCGCCTCCTGTAAGTCAGGAGTGCGGAAGGCACGAATCGATTGCACGATGTTTGGACGCACACTGCGCAACATTGCCGGCGGTCCGGCATCGCGAACGGCCAAAGCGGCACGCCAAGAAGCTGTCACTTTTTTCCCCGAAACTTGATTTGCTGCATAGGTTTGTAAACGAGATAAGCCACCCTCAGCATAAATATTAGCTGCAGAAGACTCTGTTTCGAGTCTATCGTTACTATCCCAACTTTCGGCTCGACTATGTTCTTCGAAGCCCGCTGTAGTGCCGTTTTCAGAGCGATTATTCATGATGGATGCTAGGTTACCCTTAACACGCCATCAAATCAAGCCCAAATACAGCATATTTTACATAAGCCATTGATTAATATAGTAATTATTTATGTTAGCTATTGCTAACTAGCATAAATAAAACTGGATATCACTGTATCAATGAGCCTCTCGAGCATTGCTTGCTGCCTCAACTACCGCCAAAGTGGTCAGGTTAACGATACGACGCACTGTAGCGGCTGGCGTCAGAATATGAATTGGCTTAGCCACTCCCAAAAGCAATGGTCCGATTGCGATGCCATTACCAGCAGCAGTCTTAAGCAGGTTATAAGAAATGTTAGCCGCGTCAATATTTGGCAACACTAATAAATTAGCTGGACCCTTTAATGGGGATGAAGTCACTGCATCAGCACGGATAGTTTCATCCAAAGCACTATCTCCGTGCATTTCACCATCAACCTCAAGCATTGGATCGGCTTTTTGAATTAAAGCTAACACTTCACGCATTTTTATCGCGGATGGCGCACTGCTAGAACCAAAGTTGGAGTGAGATAAGAGTGCGACTTTCGGGGAGATGCCTAATTTACGCATTTCGTTTGCAGCCATCAATGTGAGCTCAGTTAATTGCTCTGCAGTTGGATCGATATTCACATGAGTATCGACTAAGAATACTTGGCGACCCGGCAAAATTAATCCAGACATCGCACCATAAACATTAGCGCCAGGCTCGTGACCAACCACTTCATCAATATATTTCAAATGCGTAGCTAAATTACCAATCGTTCCACAAATCATGCCATCCGCAATTCCTTTGCTGATCATGATAGATCCGATTAAGCTATTGCGACGGCGCATTTCTAATTTAGCAAAAGACTCAGTAACACCCTTGCGCTCAGTCAACGCTAAATAGGTCTGCCAAAAATCACGGAAGCGAGAATCATTTTCTGGATTCACAATCTCAAAATCTTCGCCAGCCTTAATACGCAAACCAAATTTATCAATGCGATGCCCAATAACTGCTGGGCGTCCAATCAGAATTGGGGTAGCCAAGTGCTCATCAATAATGATTTGAGTAGCTCGCAATACACGCTCATCTTCACCTTCAGCAAATACGATCCGTTTTTGATTGGCAGGCACACTTTTGGCAATGCTAAATAGTGGCTTCATCAATGTACCAGAGTGATACACAAATTGTTGTAACTGATTGCGGTATGCGTCAAAGTCTTTAATTGGGCGCTGTGCAACACCATCTTCCATTGCTGCCTTAGCTACAGCAGGAGCGATCACGGTAATTAAACGGGGGTCAAATGGCTTGGGAATCAGGTATTCCGGGCCAAAAGACAGGTTCTCAATACCGTATACAGAGGTCACGACTTCGCTTTGCTCAGCTCGAGCTAATTCCGCCACAGCCTTGACTGCTGCGACTTCCATGCCGCGGGTAATGGTAGTGGCGCCTACATCTAGAGCTCCGCGGAAGATGAATGGAAAACACAACACGTTATTTACTTGGTTTGGGTAGTCGGTACGCCCAGTAGCCATGACAGCGTCGGGACGAACTTCTTTTACTTCTTCCGGCAGAATCTCTGGCGTTGGGTTTGCCAAGGCATACACCAATGGCTTAGGCGCCATTTTCTTAACCATATCTTGCTTGAGAACACCACCAGCGGAAAGGCCCAAGAAAATATCAGCACCTTCAATTACTTGATCGAGCGTACGTAAATCAGTCTCTTGGCAGAAGGGCTCCTTCTCAGGATCCATTAACTCCTTACGACCCTTATAGGCAACTCCAGCCAAGTCAGTCACCCAAATATTTTTACGTGGAATACCTAAGTCAACTAGTAAATCTAAACAAGCTAAAGCAGCAGCGCCAGCACCAGAGGTGACTAACTTCACATGAGCTACGTCCTTACCAACAACTTTTAAGCCATTCAAAATCGCAGCAGCAACCACAATCGCAGTGCCGTGCTGATCATCATGAAAGACTGGGATCTTCATGCGGGCTTGTAACTTCCGCTCCACTACAAAGCAATCTGGTGCCTTGATATCTTCTAAATTGATCCCGCCAAATGTTGGCTCAAGCGCTGCAATAATTTCTACTAACTTGTCAGGGTCACTCTCATTCACTTCAATATCGAATACATCGATGCCTGCAAATTTCTTAAATAGGACTGCTTTACCTTCCATTACCGGCTTACTTGCCAAGGGGCCAATATTTCCTAGGCCCAACACTGCAGTTCCATTAGTGATCACACCAACCAAATTACCGCGGGCTGTGTATTTGAAAGCATTAGCAGGATCTTTAACAATCTCTTCACAAGGCGCAGCAACACCGGGGGTATAAGCTAGCGCCAAGTCACGTTGGTTTGTTAATTGCTTGGTGGGGGAAATCTCAATCTTGCCTGGAGTGGGGAACTCGTGATAATGAAGAGCGGCAGCTCTTAATTCCGCTATTTGTTGTTCTTTGCTGCTATTGCTTGGTTTACTCATCAGCTCACTCATCAATCAGACTTATTCAAGTTTCCAATTCTATTCCTCTCGGATGAAATACTCGCAAGAGCCATAAAATGAGCTATGCAATCTAAATCCTCACCACTTGGCGAATTTGATGTCATTCAGCGTTTCTTTAAAACGCAGTCCGATGCCATGCACGCCTCAAATCCTGGATCAGTCACTCTTGGCATTGGTGATGATTGCGCCTTACTAAAAGTAGACCCCGTTGAAGAAATTGCCATCACGAGCGATATGCTGGTCTCAGGACGGCACTTTTTTCAAGACGCTAATCCAGAATGGCTGGGCTGGAAGGCTTTAGCAGTAAACCTCTCAGACCTTGCTGCCATGGGCGCCAAGCCCCTAGGTTTTTCGCTAGCCCTTGCCTTACCAGGGCCTAATTCAGCCTGGTTGGAGGCCTTTAGCAAAGGTTTATTTGCAATTGCTAGTCAATATGACTGCCCACTCGTTGGCGGTGACACCACAGCTGGCCCACTTAATATTTGCATCACTGCTTTTGGGAGTACCCCAAAAGAAAAAGCCATTCGCAGATCAGGGGCGCGTGAAGGCGATGACATTTGGGTTTCAGGATTCATTGGAGACGCTAGACTCACTCTTGCTGCGCTGCGTCATGAAATTACACTTTCAAGGCCTGATTTAGAGAAAATTCAGGGGCGCATGCATCAGCCGACCCCCCGAGTTGAGCTGGGAATCGCCCTGAGGGAAATTGCCAACTCCGCCTTAGATATCTCAGATGGCCTATTAGGAGACTTGAGGCATATCTTGAAGCAATCAAATAAAGATGCCGAAGTCTTTCTGGGTCGACTGCCTAAATCCGACACTCTGCGTAAGCAATCTTTGGCCATTCAGAATCTATATGCTGCAAGTGGCGGCGACGATTACGAGCTGTGCTTTACAGCCCCAAGCAGTAAAAGAGATGCGATCACTAAAATAAGTGCAGACCTAAATATTCCTCTCAATCAAATAGGAAGTATTAAGCCCATGCAGCACTCAGAACCTGAGATACATATTGTCGATAACAATGGGAAAGAATTAAATACTCAAGAAGCGGACCTACTACTTAAGTCGTTTGATCACTTCGCATGAACACTCCAATTCCTAATTTCAAGTGGGTATTTAATAAACCGAGTCGTGCTCTAGCATTTGGCTTGGGAAGTGGTTTAGCGCCGTTTGCCCCAGGTACTGCCGGAACGCTCTGGGCATGGGCTATATTTTTGCTGGGGGAATATTTTCTATCCACCGGAGCATTGCTCTGGATCATTAGCGTGGGAATTATTTTGGGGTCCTGGATCTGCGGACAGGTCAGCGAAGAGTTGGGTAAAAAAGATTTTGGTGGAATTGTGTGGGATGAGATCGTTGCCTTCTGGTTAGTTTTGATTGTCATCATGCCCGCTAATATTGAGATACAAATTCTTGCATTTGCACTCTTCCGATTTTTTGATGCTGTCAAGCCTGGTCCGATTGGAATGATTGATCGCCACTTTAAGTATTTAGAAAGTGGTAATGATTCCTCCCCATCAAGCCGGAAACAGATTATGTGGCGTGGTTTTGGAATCATTGCAGATGACTTGGCCGCAGCGATTTTTACCTTAATCACCATCGCACTACTGCACATCGCATTAGGCTATTTCTCATGAAAAAAAATAATGATCCGCACCATAAATTAGCTAGAGCACTTGCACTTATCCTCATCGAGCATAATTGGAAAATCGCCTTAGCTGAATCTTGCACTGGCGGCCTAGTCTGCACTACCCTCACTGACTTAGCAGGATCGAGCGATTGGTTTGAGCGCGGATATATCACTTATAGCAATGAGGCTAAATCTGAATGTTTAGATGTACCTGTAGAGATCATTGAATCGTTTGGCGCTGTCAGCGAGCAAGTTGCTAAAGCCATGGCAGATAGTGCTAGGCGCAAGGCTGATGTGAATGTGGCAATCTCTATTACCGGCATTGCAGGTCCAACCGGTGGCTCACCAGAAAAACCTGTGGGCACTGTTTGCTTTGGTTGGTCAATCAAACAAGATGTGAGCGATGATGTAAAAACTATCACCATCACAAAGCAATTTTTAGGCGATCGAAAAACAGTGCGAACACAAGCGTGTGACTATGCACTATCAAAACTTCTAGAGCTATTGCAAAGCTAAGAGGCCTTAGAACTAATTGCTGCTTAACGTGAGCTAAGCCAGCCTTTATGACGGAAGTACCACAAAGGAATCATCGCCGAAATCACCATAGAAATAATGGCAACTGGATAACCCCAAGTTTGCTCTAGCTCTGGCATGTAGCGGAAGTTCATTCCCCAAACGCTTGCTAATAAGGTAGGCGGCATCAATGCAACAGATACCACGGAGAAGATCTTAATGATCTTACTTTGATTCAAATTAATAAAACCAACTGTCGCATCCATCAAGAAGTTGATCTTATCGAACAAGAATGCCGTGTGGTTTTCTAATGAGTCGATGTCGCGCAAAATTTGACGCGCCTCTTCTTGTTGTTCATCAGATAGTAATTTGCTTCGCATCAAGAAAGATAAGGCACGACGCGTATCCATCACATTACGACGAATACGTCCGTTGGTATCTTCTTCTTTAGCAATGGTTTCAAGTACCTCTTCTGCATCGTTATCAGTAATATCATCTTGCAGAACGCGCTTACCGGCTTGCTCAAGATTTTCATATACCTCTTCCAAAGCATCAGCAGAGTACTCGGCATCTGTAGAGTACAAATCGAGCAACACATCTTTTGCGTTGCTGACCGAACCTGGGCGCAAACGGGCACGCAAACGCACTAAGCGGAATACCGGCAAATCTTCGTCATGAATCGAGAAAAGGACTTGCTTGGTCATTACAAAAGCAACCCGTACGTTGCGAGAAGTTTCTTCTTCGTCCAATAAGAAATCAGTACGAATATGGAGGTGCCCATCGTCCGCCTCGAAATAGCGTGCAGAAGCCTCTAAGTCACCTAAATCATCTAATTCAGGGAGAAGTACGCCAAAAGCCTCTTTAATCCAGAGAAGCTCTTCCTCTTCCGGATCAACAACGTCGATCCAAATGGGATTGGAGTATTGCAACAATTCATTGCGATCTTCCACTTGCTCTTGAGAGAGGCGGCCATTTTGCAGGACGAACAAGTTGATCATGGAGAACTCCTAAGGAATGTGCGGTAGTTTATCCTATGGATATAACAGTTTGACTAAAATAAGCTTAAATCCAATGAACTCTAGCTCAAATACCTTTACACAACAACTCCAGTCTGCATGGGCTTCCCAAGGCAGTATGTTGTGTGTGGGGTTTGATCCAGATTCAAAGCGCTTGCCCTTGCGATTTCAAGGTAGGCCTGAAGGAATATATGAGTTTTGCCGCGAGATCGCTGACGCTACTGCAGATACGGTCTGCGCCTTCAAACCCCAGTTTGCTTATTTTGCATCCCAAAGAGCCGAGGCTCAACTTGAAAAACTCACTCGCTACCTTAAAGATAAATACCCCCATATCCCCGTCATCCTGGACTCTAAGCGAGGGGATATCGGTAGCACTGCGGATCACTACGCTCTAGAGGCTTTTGAGCGCTATGGCGCTGATGCAGTTACCGTGAACCCCTATATGGGCTTTGACACCATCGAACCGTACCTGAAACATGCTGGCAAGGGGGTGATTGTTTTATGTCGCACCTCCAATCCAGGAGGCTCCGATCTCCAGTTTTTAAATGTCGCCCCAAATGGTGAACCCTTGTACCTTCATATTGCCAAACTAGCGGCGCAGCAGTGGAATAGCTCAGGACAAGTATGCCTCGTTGTCGGCGCAACCTTTCCCGAGGAAATCGCTAAGGTGCGTGCCATCGTTGGGGAAATGCCATTGCTCATTCCAGGAATTGGCACTCAGGGTGGAGATGTTGATAGCACTGTTAAAGCCGGTAGCATTCTCAATAAACCGAACACTGGGATGGTCATTAATTCCTCTAGAGCGATCTTGTATGCCAGTTCTGGGGATGACTTTGCTGAAGCAGCCAGAAAAGTGGCTGTCACTACTAGAGATGCGCTGCGAACAGCATCAAACAAATAAAACGGACGTACAGCAGAACTAGCGCGTCTTTGGTTTTTGAATGGGCGCTAAAGCTACTCTATCCATATTTTCTAAGATAAATTCTTGCCGTGTAGGGAAGTGGATATTAGCCTTGCGACAATACCGCGTCTTATCAAAACATTTCGGAGCCGGTAAAGCAGATGCTAGAGCTGCAGCCTGTTCGCGATTGAGCGAGGCAGGACTAAGACCATAGTAATGCTGAGCGGCAGCACCAATCCCAAAGATGCCCTCACCCCACTCTACTGAATTCAGATAGATCTCATAAAGACGTTGCTTAGAAAGTATGGTCTCTAACAAGCCAGTAATTAGTAACTCTTGTGCTTTACGAAAATAACTCTGTTCAGGAGATAGAAAGAGGTTCTTTGCTAGCTGCTGGGTAATCGTCGAACCACCGCGTAAAGCAGTTTTTGATTTACTGCTGCCCTGCTGATTGAGTTGAGAATTTTTAGCCCATGCTTTTTTTATATCTTCAACTCTTACACCGATATGCTGAAAAAAAATATCGTCTTCACTTACTAAGACGGCTCGTTTTACATTAGTAGAAATCTTGTCATAAGGAACCCAAGAAGATTGAACTGAGCAAGACCATTGCAATCTACAGAGACGCCAACGCTCAGCCCTCTGAAAAGCTGTGCTGTCAGGATTAATAACGCTCCACAAACTAATCTGAATCACAAAGTAGATTTGCATGGCGATAAAACCACCAAGTATGCACTTCAGAAAGTAACTAAACCAGCGCATTAAAACTCAGCCTAAGTTACTCAAGAGCGAAGTTCCGACAATACTGCGCGAGGATCAATCGATTTATTGAGGTGTGCTCCACGCCAGATTAAGAAAGCATCCGCAGCTTGCTCTACCAGCATACCCAAGCCATCACTTACGCGTGAACCTCGATGCAAGGCCTGCTGCATAAACGCAGTCACTTTTCCGTAAACCATGTCATAGGCAAACGATTGGGGAATAAAAATATGACTCGCTGCTATATCACTAACTGGAGATTCATTAGACAAGCCAGCGGCTGTGGCGTTAATAATGAGATCGAAAGGAGATAGAGTTTTATCCGAACCCTCCAAATCACTTAAGGTAACTGACGCAAGCACAGCTTGATATGTGGTAGCTAGCTCACTAAATAACTGCACAAGCTCATCCGCTTTTGGGCTTGAACGATTAGCAATGATCAGCTCTTTGGGAGATTGCTCTAATAATGGGCCAAGAACTCCGCGAGCGGCGCCGCCTGCGCCCAATAACAAAATTCGTGCCCCCTGAATTTTAATACCTTGAGCCGATAGATCCCTTACTAAGCCAGCGCCATCCGTGTTGTCACCAAAGATTTTTCCATTCTCTATGCGCAAAGTATTTACAGCGCCAGCAAGCTGCGCGCGTGCTGTTAATACATCGGCAAATTCCTGAGCATCTAACTTAAAAGGAATTGTGACATTCATACCCTTGCCACCAGCGACAAAAAAGGATTTAGCTGTAGCGGCAAATTCACCAAGTGCAGGCTGCAAACGGCCGTAGTGCATGCTCTGATTTGACTGTTCAGAAAATCGTTTATGAATAGCGGGAGATTTACTATGCGAGATTGGATTACCAGCGACGGCATAGACATCCATCCCGGGAAATTGCGCGGGATCGGTATGTAGGTCTATAGAGGAGAGGCTCATATTAAGTACAGGATAAGCGAAATTTGAAAGTCATTAGCTAACAGCGCTAGCGCTGTAAGTCAAGGCGATCTGAACCCGCTCTTGTGAATTCAAAAGTCGAAATCCAATCCAGGACATCAATCTGACTACGCATTTCTGCCGGGAAAGGCCCAAACGGGGCAGACGCACGAACAATAGCCAATGCCTGTCGATCTAAATCAGGATTGCCAGAGCTTCGCCCAATGCTTAAACCATCTTTACCTTGGATATTATTAGTAATATGTCCCTGAGCATCCACACTCACAACGATGACTAAGCTTCCATACAAAGGGAGCCCGTTAGCCCTCGGAAAAAATGTGCTCCCATAAGCTTCGATCTTTTGACGCATAGCATCGTAATACTGAGCAAACACAACAGCTTTCGTACTAGCGCCGGTTAAGACTTTGCGACGCGGCTCCCGACTATTTGCTTGTAATCGCTTAGCTAACTCAGCTTCTAGGGAGTTGAGTTGTGAGGCGACCTTTTTTTCATCTCCACTCTTGCGACTTCCAGATAAAGTCCGATCCTCATCCAACTTGGCTAACATTTGCTTTTGTTGCTTTTCTAAAACCTCAAGGCGAGCCTCGGCACCAAGTCGTGCACGATGGAGTGCACTAGCATCTTGATTGATAACGTTTCCACCCCCATGAAAATCGGCTTGAGCCAACTTATTGGCCTGCTTGGGTATCACTTGATTACTGGCATTCACCAAAACAACACTGAGTGGCGTATTTAATCGGCGACTTTCCATCTCCCCAATGCCCCAGCGAAACGATAGAAGGATGATATGAAGCAAGATAGAGACGGAAAGTGCCGCACTAAACG
Organism: Burkholderiaceae bacterium; assembly: GCA_947470165.1. Lineage (GTDB taxonomy): Bacteria > Pseudomonadota > Gammaproteobacteria > Burkholderiales > Burkholderiaceae > Polynucleobacter. The sequence goes on from CANISN010000006.1 coordinate 10,312, forward strand.
GATGATGTTGACAGCCACCCTTCAGGTGCCCCGCGAACTGCCTCAGCTTAAGCGGGGCTTTCATCACTCTCAGAAACTTGTGGGATTTCAATATGAAGCACACGCACTCCCGCCGTGAGCTGCAGTAGATCTACATCAGCAACACTGACTTCAGCGCGCGTCATACGCGGATGCGAAGCCAGCTCTGGTACTGGCAAATGCAATGGTACAGACTCTACTCGTGACATGCCTTCTTTGAGATGTCTTACAAAGACTTGCTTCGGAACCTCATCTTGAGCAACCCAGCGCAAACACCAATACTTCTCGAGTCGATCCTGGTATTCACCATAGGCTAAATAACAGGCCTCAAAATCAGCTGCTATACCCATCAAGGTTGCATCACGCGGTGGAAATGGTGCCACCATCTTTGCAGTAACGCCATTTTTGGCTAAAGCAATTAGTTGCCATTGATTTACTAAATCAGAATAGCGGCGGAGTGGCGATGTGCACCATACGTAATAGTCCAATCCCAGTCCTTCATGGGGGCCAGGGGTAGTTTGCATACGAGTACGCATTGGGCCCCAGCCTTTTTGGACGCGAAATAATCCAGGCAACCCATGGTCAGCCAGTAAACGTCCTGAAGCACTATTGCAATAAATCATCCACTCGGCAACGATCGTATCGAGAATAGACCCGCGTTGACGTGGTGTGATTTCTACTCTTTGCACACCATCAACATCTTTGATTTGAAAATGAAAATCTCTCGCTAATGCATTCGGATCAAGCACGCCTAATTGCTCAGGACGTAATCCATTGGCAACTCGTTGCTCTTGACGGTCTGCATGCAAAAGCTTAGCAGCTGTCCACAAAATACTCAATTCTTGACGATAAGAATAGTTGGCTACTTCATCTGCTAGGCTTTCTTCGGTCACGAGATGCTCTAAATTTTCCAAACGAAGATTGGCTCCCATGAGAACCATCTCTGCACGCAATTGCAAAGAATCTTTATCCATTGCACCACTACTATCTATATCAACATAAATCGATAAAGCTGGGCGAGTAGCGCCCTCATCCAATGAGAATTGTTGAATCACGGCATCTGGCAACATCGTGATCTTATCGCCAGGGAAATACACCGTTGACATACGTGTACGAGCAACCTGGTCTAGAGTGTCATCTTTAACAATGGCCAAACCTGGAGCAGCAATATGAATACCAATTCGATATCCGCCCTCTACAAGCGCGGTGACCGACAAAGCATCGTCAATTTCTGTAGTGCCAGAATCGTCAATTGAAAAAGCAGTCACTTCGGCTAGTGGCAATTCCGCAATAGCCGCATCTAATGATGATTGCTCCACCACCAAACTCTCCTCATGAGCTGCTCCATTCGGAAAATACGCTTTTAGAAACATTCCTTGGTGATACTGCAAAGGCGAATCAATCGCACCACAGCGAATCATGAGTTGCGCAGGAGATTCGCCAGACTCGGTACACGCCGCAATCAATGCTTTGTAGGCGGAGGTATTTTTATCAGGGGAAAACAAGAGTTGATTTTCTTGGAACTTGAGGGTTTCCGGAAATACACCAGCCACTAACTCCTGTTGCCAAGCAGCCTGTTGTTCTAATTCTTTTTGCTTACGCTCGAGCGCTGCCAAACCAGCCTGCAACTGCTCTAGTGGAGCTCTCTGAAACCGTCCGCGACCTTTACGTCGAAAAAATACTGGCGCACCTTGTAGGGCAATTGCCAAAGCAGTCTTTTGAGGGATGGTAGCTTGCGCACCAAAATACTCTTGCGCAACATCCACCAAGCCAAACTCCTCATCAGGGGCACAGTCCCACAAGAATTGCAGATCAATATCTTTGGATAGGGCATTCGCTTCATCCATTAAAGCTTGGGGCTCCGGCTTTTCAAAACGCAACCAAACTTCTTTCGCTTTTAGCTTGATCTTCTTACCGGATAGGCTTGTAGCCTGCCAAGATTCAGCATCTCCAGTACCCGAGGCAGACTGAACTGTGGCAACCTTAATGTCACCACCTTCTTCGTATAAAAGATGCATGCTTAGAGAGAGATCCCGCCGCTGGCCTCAAGTGCAATACCATTCACATAACTTGCTTCATCGCTTGCTAAAAATAAATACACATTTGCTATTTCTTCTGGGGTGCCTAAGCGGCCGAGCCAGCTTCGCCTCTCAATATCTTGCAAGATATTTTCCGGCATAGCTTTCACCATCTCGGTAGCAATAAAACCTGGGCAAATAGCATTTACCCGAATTCCCTTTGAACCCAGTTCACGCGCCCAAGTTTTAGTAAAGCCAATCACACCAAACTTCGTGGCGGAATAGTTTGTTTGACCAAAGTTGCCGTAAATACCAACAACACTTGAAGCATTAACAACAGCGCCCTTACCAGCTTCCAACATATGCGGCACCACGAGTTGCGTACAATTAAATACGCCCTTGAGATTGACATCAATTACCGTATCAAATTGTGCTTCGGTCATTTTGACTAAGCGCGCATCTTGAGTGATACCGGCATTATTAATTAAAATGTCAATACGCCCGTGGCGCTGCATGATTTGTTCAACCGCAGATTCGATACTGGCTCGATCAGTCACGTTCATGACATAAGCTTCTGAACTGGGAATACGATCTGCTGCTGCCTTCACTGCATCTGGATTGACATCGGTAATCATGACCTTAGCGCCCTCTTGCACAAATCGCTGGGCTGTTGCAAAACCAATTCCATTTGCTGCGCCTGTAATGATGGCAACTTTATCTTTCAATCTCATGATTGCTTTGCTTTCTTTTGAATTGCAGCCAATATCTTATGATGAACGCCACCAAAGCCACCATTACTCATCACCAGAATGTGATCACCAGGCTTCGCTTCATTCGCCACGTTATCTACTAAAGTACTTAGGTTATCAAAGGCTAAAGCACGATCTATTTCTTTTTTATTAAGTGGAGATAAGACTTCACTCAAATCCCATCCCAAAAACTCCTTACCCGCACTAGCGCCATAAGCAAAAATCTTATCGGCCGCCTCCAAGCTGTTCGGGAGTTGTGCCTTCATGACTCCGAGCTTCATCGTATTCGATCGAGGCTCTAGCACCGCTAAAATTCGGGACTTCCCAACGCGACGACGCAAGCCATCAACCGTTGTAGTGATTGCGGTTGGGTGATGCGCAAAGTCATCATAAACTGTGACCTTATTTGCCACGCCGATCGTTTCTAAGCGGCGCTTCACATTTTTGAACTCTGCTAAAGCACGTGCCGCATCAGTTGGTGAAATCCCAATATGATTTGCAGAGGCAATTGCAGCTAGTGCATTAAGTTGATTATGACGACCCATGACGCCAGAGTCTGGCGCCCACTGAACTGTCGCCACCTCTTTGCCCTTATTTATAACAATGAAGCCATCAGCCTCTTGAGAAATCAATGACCAGGCATTCTGTTGATCTTGTCCAAACTTTTCAATCGGCGCCCAAGCTCCACGTGCAATCACCCTCTCTAGAGCAGGCTCCTCACCATTGATCACTATCAAGCCATTGCCGGGGACCGTACGAACCAAATGATGAAATTGCGTTTCGATTGCAGGAAGGTCGGCAAAAATGTCGGCATGGTCAAACTCGAGATTATTTAATAAAGCAGTACGTGGACGATAGTGGACAAACTTACTACGCTTATCAAAGAAAGCTGTGTCGTATTCATCAGCCTCAATGACAAAGTAATTACTTTCACCTAAACGAGCCGATACTGTGAAATTAAGCGGCACACCGCCAATCAAATAACCAGGCTGGTAGCCATTAAATTCTAGAATCCAGGCGAGCATAGCGGAGGTAGTAGTTTTGCCGTGCGTACCAGCAACAGCTAAAACATGCCTATTAAACAGAACTTGCTCACCCAACCATTGCGGCCCTGAGGTGTAAGGCAGCCCCTGATTAAGAATGGCCTCCATCAACGGATTGCCACGAGAAACCACGTTGCCAATGACAAATAAATCGGGCATCGTCTCAAACTGTAATAATTGGTCAGGCGAGAATCCCTCGATGAGCTCAATACCCTGCGCTTCAAGCTGCGTGCTCATCGGTGGATACACGTTGGCGTCACAGCCAGTAACCCGATGTCCGGCCTGCCGAGCAATTGCGGCAATGCCGCCCATGAAAGTACCGCAAATGCCTAAGATATGAATATGCATTGGGGAATTTTAGCTAAGGAGTAGCAATGAACCGAAGACAGTGGATTAGCATCGTCGGAATTAGTCTCGTAGCTCTTGTTGCGGGAGTCCTCACTTCACAGTGGATTTATAAAACAGGTCTGGCGAGTGATCCTGCAATCAAAGCTTTTTTTACCAATCCATGGCAAACACCCGATGGAAAATTGGCAGATACCGAAAAATGGCGGGGAAAAGTACTCATAGTGAACTTCTGGGCCTCCTGGTGCCCTCCATGTGTCGAAGAAATGCCCACTTTAGATAAATTACAGGGAGAGTTTAAGAGTCAAAATGTCTTATTTGTCGGCATTGGCATTGATTCACCCTCTAATATTCGCGAATTTCTTGAAAAGACCCCTGTTTCCTACCCCATTGTCATTGGCGGACTTGAGGGCAGTAACTTATCAAAACAAATGGGTAACTCCCAAGGCGCGCTCCCCTACACCATTGTCATTAATGCCCAGGGTAAGGCCACTAACAGTAAATTAGGTAAAATAAGCGAAGAAGAGCTCAGAAAGTCTATTAAATCAGCTTTATAAGATCTTTTAATTAATTTTATTAATAATCTATCCCATTAAAATTCTGTAATTACAAGCTTAATTTAGTCAGATTTAGCCTTAATTTCTCAATAAATAGCTAACTTCTACTTCATTTTTTAGGTCCTTCAATAGCTTCAGGGGGTATACTTTCTCCCCTGACCTAGTGAAGAGCGCTCTGCATCAAGCAAGCGGTTTTGAGAAAAGCTTGATTAACCCAATTAAACCTAACTGCGTCTAAAAATATCGATCTATGCCGAAAAATACATTAATTCTCGTCATTCAAGGCCCCAACCTCAATTTATTGGGATCCCGGGAGCCTGAGGTTTACGGCAAAACAACCCTAGAGGATATCCATATAAAGCTAGGTACGATTGCCAAGTCTAATTCGGTCGACTTATCTACCTTCCAAAGCAATCATGAAGGCGAATTAATTGATCGGATTCAGAAAGCCAAACAAGATGGGGTTGATTTCATCATCATCAATCCAGGTGCTTTTACTCATACCAGTGTTGCCTTGCGTGACGTCTTGGCTGGGGTTGCCATTCCTTTTACCGAAGTGCATCTATCTAATATTCATCAACGCGAAGAGTTTCGTAAGCACTCCTATCTGTCCGATATTGCTACAGGCGTGATCTGTGGACTAGGGGCAATTGGCTATGAATTAGCTCTTCAAGCGGCCATTACACGCTTACAAAAATAAAGATTAACTAAGAATTACAAAAGAGGAAGCCATTTCATGGACCTGAGAAAACTAAAAACCCTAATTGACCTCGTTTCTGAATCAGGAATCTCTGAGTTAGAAGTAAACGAAGGTGAAGATCGCGTTCGCATTGTGAATGCTGGAGCTCCTGGCACCGCTGGGCAATTAGTTTATGCCAATCCAGCACCTATTCAAGCAATACAAGCTGCTCCTATAGCTTCAGCAGTTGCTACAGCACCTGTAGCGGTGGAGGCTATAGCAGAAACTGGTTTTGTAGCTCGCTCACCGATGGTTGGCACCTTCTATCGCGCACCAAATCCTGAGTCTCCGGATTTTGTCAAAGTAGGCGACACCGTTAAGGTTGGTCAAACACTGTGCATTATTGAAGCGATGAAACTTCTCAATGAGATTGAATCTGAGCATGCTGGCGTAATTAAGCAAATTCTTTGTGAAAACGGCCAAGGCGTTGAGTTTGATCAGCCACTCTTCATCATTGCTTGATACATCTTTAATTGATCTTCACTAGATCCATTCCAATCCACTGTTACTTAACTCAGCGCTGACATGTTCGATAAGATTCTGATTGCCAATCGCGGAGAAATTGCTCTTCGTATCCAACGCGCATGTCGTGAGTTGGGAATTAAAACTGTGGTGGTGTTCTCAACTGCAGATAAAGAAGCCAAATATGTGAAGCTTGCAGATGAAGCTGTTTGCATTGGGCCTGCCCCATCACCACTGAGCTATCTCAACATGCCCGCTATTATCTCAGCGGCAGAAGTTACAGATGCTGAAGCAATTCACCCCGGCTACGGCTTTCTCTCTGAGAACGCTGACTTTGCTGAGCGCGTAGAGAAATCTGGTTTTGCTTTCATTGGACCTACTGCGGCATCGATTCGCCTAATGGGCGATAAAGTTTCAGCCAAGCGTGCGATGATTAAAGCGGGAGTTCCTTGTGTACCAGGCTCTGAAGGTGCATTACCAAATAATCCAAAAGAAATTATTGCGACTGCAAAAAAAGTGGGTTACCCAGTCATCATTAAGGCTGCCGGTGGTGGTGGTGGTCGTGGTATGCGCGTTGTTCATACAGAAGCTGCGCTGCTCAATGCGGTCAATATGACCAAAGAAGAAGCTGGTCGTGCTTTCGGTAATCCAGAGGTCTATATGGAGAAGTTTCTTGAGAAGCCTCGCCATGTAGAGATTCAGATTCTGGCTGATACCCATGGAAGTGCCATTTGGTTAGGCGAGCGTGATTGCTCTATGCAACGTCGCCACCAAAAAGTGATAGAGGAGGCGCCTGCGCCAGGCATCGATCGTCGCTTGATTGCCAAAATTGGCGAACGTTGTGCCGAAGCCTGCAGGAAAATTGGCTACCGTGGCGCTGGTACCTTCGAATTCTTATACGAAGACGGGGAATTCTTCTTTATTGAGATGAATACCCGCGTTCAAGTGGAGCATCCAGTAACTGAAATGATTACCGGTGTTGATATCGTACAAGAACAAATTCGTATTGCTGCTGGCCTCAAGCTCGGGTATCGCCAAAAGGACATTGTTTTCCGTGGCCATGCGATTGAATGTCGTCTGAATGCAGAAGATCCTTTTAAATTCACACCAAGCCCAGGCAAAATCGGATCATTCCACATGCCAGGTGGCCCCGGAATTCGTGTTGACTCACATGCCTACAGCGGCTATGTTGTGCCATCGAATTACGATTCTATGATTGGTAAGTTGATTTCTTACGGCAATACTCGCGAACAAGCGATCCGCCGCATGCAAATTGCTCTTTCTGAGATGGTCATTGATGGCATTACAACCAATGTACCCCTTCATCGTGAGCTTATGCTAGATCCAAACTTCATTGAAGGGGGAACTAGTATTCACTATCTCGAGCATCGCCTTGAAGAGCAAGCTGCTAGTCGCGGCAAGCCTTAACTAAGAAGAGCCTCAATAGATGTGGAGTGAGCATGTTCTACCGTGAACTTGTTTTCACGGTTCCAGCCGAGATTGCAGAGCCTTTAGGTGATGCCCTACTGGAAGTAGGCGCACTTTCCGTTACTGTTGAGGATGATGCTGCTGGCGCTTATGATGAAAACCCGCTCTATGGTGAACCTGGACTCTCACCAGAGGTTCAGGCCTGGGATCGCTCTTCAGTTACTGCGCTATTTAATCCAGAGATTGATGATTCCGATCTAGAGAATTTCATTCCTGAATTGCTTGCTTCCCTCAAGGAGGCGGGATTCAATCTGTCGGCACCTGAAGAAAGGATTATTGAAGAGCAAGATTGGGTTCGCCTAACCCAAAGTCAATTTGCTCCGATTCAGATTGGTGAGCGTATTTGGGTGGTCCCCTCCTGGCATGAGGCACCAAGTGATCCTAACGCCATATGCTTGGCGGTAGATCCGGGTTTAGCATTTGGTACCGGCAGCCATCCAACGACACATCTCTGTTTACTCTGGCTTGAACAAAACCCTCAACTTATAAATCAAAGTTTTCTGGATTACGGCTGTGGCTCTGGAATTCTGGCAATTGCTGCCTCAAAACTTGGATGCAACCCTGTTGTTGGTACTGATATTGACCCACAAGCGATGGTGGCTGCAAGCAGCAATGCAGAAATTAATAAGACCATCATTCGCTTTGTATTACCCAATGAAAATGCAGTAGAGCTTGCAGCAGAAACCAAATACGACATCGTGATGGCTAATATTCTTGCCAATCCATTACAAGTACTTGCCCCTGCATTAGTAAATAAGATGCGGCCCAGTGGAAAAATTGTGTTGTCAGGCGTGCTGGTGCGGCAAGCCGAAGAAGTCATCGCAACTTACAGTCAATGGCTAACTCTTTCCATTTGGAAAGAAAGTGAAGGATGGGTCTGTTTGCATGGCACGCTTCCAGCAGTTGGTAGCAAAATATTTTTAAGCTCCGAACATACTAGCGCTTTAGGACCGACTCAAAAAAAAAGTTTTAAATTAATCCTTCTGAGTCTTTTTTTCCTCTTGCTCGTTCTTTTTGGTGAGCACCTTTCCAGAAATTCCCTACTACCAACGTTAGCAACGCGCGTCGATGGAGGCTCCTCGACTTTTGCAACTACCGCCTTTTCGCTTTTGCAAAAATTAGATGAACAACTTTTTAACGTACTAGGGTGCATAAATCGCCCTGTAAGCGATTTTTCAGCATGGAAAATAACTTCCGTCACTCTCTCAGCTGAAAACCCACGAGAGGGCCTTAAAAACGCTTTAAATCGATCTACACTGCAAGTTGAGATTCAAAATCGCCTCGCAATTCCTGTTTTGTTCCCTAATTTAGAAATTTTGCTTACAGATGCCGACGAATTCGAGATCAAGAAGATGCAATTCACACCGCAAGAGTGGTTACCGAGCAGTTGGCAAGAGTCACATCCAGAATTTTTAAAGCAAGGAGCTCCCTCTGGTGAAATTTTTCGCTCAGAACTTCCTGTTTCACTTCCGCAAAATGCGGCTGGTTATCGTGTCAGAATTTTTTATCCTTTAAACAGTTTGTAGTCTTAATATAAACCTCACTTCAATTGATTTTTTCTAGAAAGTAATTATTTATGGCCAGCCTGATCTGTGGTTCTATCGCCTATGACACCATCATGAACTTTGAAGGCAAGTTTGCCGATCAAATCCTGCCAGAGCAGATTCACATTCTGAATGTTGCCTTTATGGTCCCTACAATGCGCCGTGAATTTGGTGGTTGCGCAGGCAATATTGCTTACAACTTAAACTTGCTAGGTGGTGACCCCATCATTATGGCAACTGTCGGTAGCGATGCAGCACCTTATCTAAATCGTCTTTTGCAACTGCAAATTGATGTGACGCACATTCGTCAGATTGAGCATGCCTTTACTGCTCAGGCAATGATCACAACAGATCAGGCCAATAATCAAATTACTGCTTTTCATCCAGGTGCAATGGGTGACTCACACCTTAATCAAGTATCCGCGGTAATAGCGGAGCGAAGTAAAAATACTAAAGGTGCCGCAAAGTTCGGAATTGTTGCCCCCGATGGGCGTCAAGGTATGTGGGAGCACTGCCACCAATTAGCTGATGCAGGTGTTCCATTTATATTTGATCCAGGCCAAGGTTTGCCGATGTTTAACGGCACAGAACTCCTAGAACTGGTTGATATTGCAAGCTATCTAGCTGTAAATGATTATGAAGGTGAAATGCTTTCCCAAAGAACTGGCCTAAGCTTGGAAAAAGTTGCCGAAAGAGTGAAAGCCCTAATCGTGACTAAGGGTGCAGAGGGTGCCGATATCTATGTTGACGGCAAATGTATTGCAATTCCACCGGTACCAGCAGCGAAAGTTGTGGATCCAACAGGATGTGGCGATGCATTTCGTGGTGGCCTGCTCTTTGGACTAGAGAATGGCATGGATTGGGAGGCGACTGGTCGACTTGCCAGCCTAATGGGATCAATCAAAATCACTCACCAGGGACCACAAAATCACCAAATCAGCAAAGATGAGATTGCCGCTCAGTTCAAATCTGCCTTTGGGTTTGCAATCTAAAACCAATAAATTAAAGAAATAGCAAATAAAAAAGGGATCTCGTGAGAGATCCCTTTGAACTTCACCCGTCTACAAGCAAGGCTTATGGACGCGTGCCAGTTGGGAAGGGCCAAGCAGCGGCTGGATTCAAGGTTGTTGAAGCAGCAACTTTTTTAGCCACGGGCTTTTTTACCGCTTTGCCCGCTTTCTTCGCAGCAGGCTTACTTACTTTTTTTTTGCAGCAGGACGCTTTTTAGCAGCAGGACGCTTTTTAGCGGCAGGCTTCTTCTTAGCGGCAGGCTTCTTCTTAGCAGCAGGACGCTTTTTAGCGGCAGGCTTCTTCTTAGCAGCAGGACGCTTTTTAGCAGCAGGCTTCTTCTTAGCAGCAGGCTTTTTCTTAGCAGCTGGTTTCTTCTTAGCAGCTACTTTCTTAGCAGCTGGTTTCTTTGCAGCAGGTTTCTTCTTGGCGATTGCCATAGTA